>JACPXS010000152.1 GCA_016196415.1 Candidatus Omnitrophota bacterium | reverse complement strand
CTAGAACCCATCCCGCCAAACTCCAGGGCTGTGCTAGAATACCCCAGCATGGATCATTACGCACCGCTTCTGCTCCGTCATGGGCCGCTGAGCGTCTACCTGAAGGCGCTCGATGGCTGTCCAGATCTGCATGAATATCTCCAGACGATTCCACCGCAGCGGCCGATGATCTGGTTGGATAGCGCGCGCCACCACGCCGCGACCGGGCGGTGGTCGATCGTGGGGCATGATCCGTGGCTGACGTTCCGGGTTTCCGGGGAGCAGATCGAATGGCGCACCCGCACCGCCGTTCGACGCCAGCGTGGGAATCCGCTCGAGGCGCTCCGACTGATCCTGCGGCAGTACCGCGCGCCCGGAGGCGCGCAAGGCGCACCGCGGGCACACGCCTCCTCGTTGCCCGCAGGGGCTGCGGCGGAGGCGGTCCGTCGTGCCGTCGGGTTGATGGGGTTCCTCAGCTATGACGGCAACCGTTGGATCGAGCGGTTACCTGAGCCCCGGCCCTCTGAACAGGCGCTTCCAGAGATGCTGTGGTTTGGCATGAAGGTGGTGATCGTCGTTGATCATCTTCAGGAGCGCGCCTGGGTACTCAGCGTGGTCGATCCGAATGGGCCGGACGCGGTCTCGCGTCGGGCAGCGGTGGATGCGCTGCAGGAGGCGCTCGAACGGCTGGAGCGCGGCCCCGTTGACGAAGCGGCTGCGGGGGCGGAGACAATGGGCGGGGAGTGCTGGTCGCTGGAAGCGACGAGCACCCAAGCGGAATTTGAGACGATGGTCCACCGAGCCCTCGCCTACATCCGGGCTGGCGAGATTTTCCAAGCCAACGTGTCTCATCGATTCACGGCCTCGTGGGCAGGCGCGCCGTTTGCGCTCTACCAAGCGCTGCGGGCCATCAATCCCTCGCCATTTGCCTGCTTCCTTTCCACAGGAGACTTGGCCGTCGTCAGTTGCTCGCCTGAGCGCCTGGTGCGGGTTCAGGATGGGCGGATCGACACCCGACCGATTGCCGGCACTAGGCCACGCGGCGCCAGCCCCGAGGAGGATCTGCTTCAGAGCCTCGATCTGCTCCTCAGCGAAAAAGAGCGGGCGGAACACATCATGCTCGTCGACCTGGCGCGCAACGATTTGGGGCGTGTCTGCGCCGTCGGCTCAGTGCGCGTCAGGGAGTTGATGGCGCTTGAAGAATACTCCCATGTCCTGCACATCGTCTCCGATCTCGCGGGCGAGCTCAACGCCGGCGTGGATGCGGTGGACGTCATCCGCGCGGTCTTTCCGGGGGGGACGATCACGGGATGCCCGAAGGTCCGCTGCATGCAGATCTTGCGCGAACTTGAACCGGTGGCGCGCGGGCTCTACACCGGATCATTGGGCTATCTCGGATTTGATGGCACCATGGATCTCAATATCGCCATCCGCACCATGGTCATTCAGGGCCGCCGCCTGTCCTTTCACGTCGGTGCGGGCATCGTGGCGGATTCGGATCCCGAGCGCGAATACCGCGAGACGCTCGCGAAAGCCGCAGCCTTGCTCGGAGCGCTGAACGCCGTCAGCCTGCAGCCCAGCGACGCCAATGGCCGTGCTCGCTGAGCCAGCCTTCGGCGCCCTCCCGAATGCGTGGGCCTCTCATGGGTGCTTCGAGACCATGCGAGCATACGGAGGGCGCGTCTTCCGGTTGGCGGATCACGTGGATCGGCTGTATGCCTCTGCAGTGTTTCTCGGCACGCGCCCCCCGGCGGATCGACGGCCATTCGCCCGCCAACTCCTGAAGGCGCTGGCGCGGTCCGGACTGAAGGAGGCAGTGGTGCGCGTGGCGCTCATCCCGAATCCGGGTGCGACCGCCTCACCCCACATCGTGGTCCAGCCCGTGGTTGCGCCTCCCGGGTCGTGGTATCGCCGAGGGTTACGGATTGCGGTCGTGCCGACGCGCAAGTTCTCGGTCGGCTCCATCAACCCGCAGGCCAAATACTCCGCGCGACTGGGAAGCGTGTTGGCGGTGATGGATGCGCAGTTGCGCGGGGTTGACGAAGCCTTGTTCATGGACGCCTTAGGGTTGGTGACGGAGAGCACCGCGAGCAACGTCGGCATCGTCTCGCAGGGTGTCGTCTTGACGCCGCCTTGCTGGTTGGGGCTCCTGGCCGGAATCACGCGCGATGTGCTCGTTGAGCTTGCGCAACACCTCGGGCTTCCCATGCGGGAAACGCCGATCACACGGCATGACCTCTACACCGCTGACGAAGCCTTCCTGACGAGCACGCTGAAAGAGGTCATGCCGGTCACCGTGATTGATGGGCGGCGGATCGGCACTGGCCGTCCAGGCCCCGTCACGAAGCGGCTGCTCGTCGCGTTCCGGAAGCTGGTGAAGGAAGAGCTACGATTGCCGACTCACGTGTAACGTGACCCCGTGCATGTGACACGAGCCACGGTTTCCATGGTTGTTGTGAAACGAGCAGTGTTGAGTTGCTACGATAAGACCGGCTTGGAGATCTTCGCCAAGGCGCTGGCGGGGTTGGGAGTTGAGCTCATCGCCTCGGGCGGCACGGCGGAGTTCCTGGCGAAGCAGGGGCTGCGCGTCCGGAGCGTCGAGGACTTCACCGGTATCGCCGAGCAGCTTGATGGGCGGGTGAAGACGTTGCATCCCAAGATTCACGCCGGCATTCTCGCCCGTCGCGACGATCCCACGCACATGCAGGCCGTTGGGGCCGGCGGCGTCATTGATCTGGTGGTCGTCAACCTGTACCCCTTTCAGCAGACGATCCGACGCGCCGGCGCGTCCCTTGATGAGGCCATCGAGCAGATCGACATCGGCGGGGTTGCGCTGCTGCGGGCGGCGGCCAAAAATTTTGCGCACGTCGGAGCGGTCTCGATGCCGCAGCAATATTCCGCCGTGGCCGAGGCGCTGACGAGTGGTGGCGGTCGCTTGCCGGTCGAGCTCACCCGAACGCTTGCCGTCAGCGCGTTCCGTCTCACCAGCGCCTACGATGCGTTGATTGCCGACCGCCTGGCCTCCGGCGATCGTTCCTCGGGATCGACGCGAAATCCTCGCGCGGCCGGTGGGACAAGCGGGGATTGCCCAGACCAGGTCGTGGTGAGCGTTCACAAGCGCCAGAACTTGCGCTACGGAGAGAACCCCCACCAACGGGGCGCGTGGTATGTGACCGACGATGGCCCAGGGTGGGGACTCCAGACCCTCAGCCAGCTCCAAGGGAAGGAGCTCTCCTACAACAACCTGCTCGATATCGACGCCGCCCTGCGCTGTCTCCTCGATTTTTCTGAGCCGACCTGCGTGATCATCAAGCATACGTTGCCGTGCGGGCTCTCCAGCGCTCCCGCGCCGGAGCGGGCCTATGAGCGGGCCCATGCCTGCGATGCGGAATCCGTGTTTGGCGGGGTCGTGGGGGTGAACCGTCCCATCACCGCGACGCTTGCCGAGCAGTTGACCGCGACGTTCCTTGAGGTTATCCTGGCTCCGTCGGTCGACCCGCACGCTGCGGCGGTCTTCAAGCAGAAGCCGAACCTCCGCGTGGTCACCCTGCAGTGGCCGGCGGCGGTTCCGATGGACTGTGAATGGCGCCACCTGCTGGGAACGTGGGTGCTGCAGGAGCCCGACCGGCTGACCTCAGAGGCCGACCCCGTTCGGGTGGTGACGAAGCGGGTCCCGACGCAGCGCGAGGGAGATGATTTGCTGTTCGCCTGGAAAGCGGTCAAGCACGCCAAGTCCAATGCCATCGTCATCGCCTCCGAGCGGGCGACCCTCGGGATTGGCCAAGGCCAACCCAGCCGGGTCGGATCGGTGCGCTTGGCCCTGGAGAAGGCGGGCGATCGGAGTCGGAACGCCGTGGCGGCATCGGACGGCTTTTTTCCTTTTCCAGACAGCGTGACCCTGCTCGCCCAAGCGGGGGTGACCGCGGTCATTCAGCCAGGCGGCTCTCTCCGCGACGCTGAGGTGGTCTCGGCCGCGGATCGCGCCGGGATCGCCATGCTCGTGACCGGCCTCCGCCATTTCCGCCACTAACGGTTCCGGAGACGGCGATGCCACGCACGCGCAGGAGGGCCCGGCGGGCCGTGCCGGATGACGGGGCCGTATCCTGAGACGGTGAGTTCTATGGACATCCAAGCCTTGTGGGACAAAGCGCGTAAGCACACCGAGATCGTGCGGATGCAACTGCAGGATCTGGCCACGTTTGACACGACGGTCGTGCCGTACATTTTTCTCGGGGAGTCCTCGCTCAACGTGGGCGACACCATCGTGCGCAAGGGCCACGTGCTCATTGAACGGCCGTCGATCATCCTGCCCCAGTTTTCGCCGCAGTTCGAGGGATTCGACTTCGAGACCGAATTGCATGTCAGCGAGGATGCGGTCGCCACGTTCCTCCTCGTCCGCGGGATTCAATTTCCTTCGCTGAAGTACCGCCACCACGTGTCCTCGTTGGACATGGTTGAGGGCTCGCTTCAGCGCGCGATCGACCAGTTCACCCACCAGCTCACGATGGCCGAAGACATCAAGACCGGGCTGGTGGTCGGGCCGGAGGACGCCTGGCAATTCTCACTCTTGCTGCTGGTCGGCGCCCTGGTGGTTCGATCAGCCGAAGGCGACCTGCGGCGGATTCTGGAATCGTGGCGAAAGCGTCAACAAGGCTCATGACGTACGGCGAGGGAGGCCGATGACGTATCGCGACGCGGTGGCGTATCTGGGTTCGTTCGTCAATTACGAGCGCAGCCACGACCCGCAGGCCATGCGCGACGTCCGGCTGGACCGGATGCGACGGTTATGTCAGTGCTTGGGGGATCCGCAGCGACGATTCCGTTCGATCCTGGTGACCGGCACGAACGGGAAGGGCTCCATCTGCGCGATGCTCTATGCCATGTTACGGGAGAGCGCGCTGCGGGTTGGCCTCTACACCTCGCCCCACCTTGAGCACCTGCGCGAGCGGATCAGGGTATGGACGTCAGGGCCTCGGGCTGAGGAGGGTGCGCATGGCGCGGACTGGATTGGAGAAACGGAGTTCGCCGATCTGATCCAGCAGCTCAAGCCCGTGCTGGAGCAGATGCGCCGCGAGTCACCGGAGCACCCCCCCACCTATTTTGAAGTTCTAACGGCCGCCACGTTTGTCTATTTCAATGCGCGTCAGATCGATGTGGCCGTGCTGGAGGTCGGGCTCGGAGGGCGGCTGGATGCCACCAATGTGGTGGATCAGGCCGTCTCCGTGATCGCCCCCATTGATGTGGATCATGCCGATGTCCTTGGATCAAGTCCCGCGCTCATCGCCCAAGAAAAATCCGGGATCATCAAGGCAAGCCACCTGGTCATCAGCGCGCCGCAATCTGATGAAGTTGAGGAAGTGCTCCAGGCGAGGTGCGAGTCCCTCGGGGCCCCCCTCCTGCGCTGCGGCCAAGAGCTCACCGTGTCCGTCCATAATCATAGCCTCGAGGGGTTGCAGATCTCCGTCACGGGGCTGCGGGGGGTCTATGAGTCGCTGGAGTTGCCCCTCATCGGGCGCCATCAAGCGCAGAACGCGGCGGCGGCGATCGGCGCCCTCGAAGCCCTCTCGAGCGCGGGCGTTCCCTCTTCGATCGTCGAGCGCGGACTCGCCCGAGTGGCGTGGCCTGGACGGCTCGAGGTCGTCAACGACTCGCCGCTGGTGATCATGGATGGCGCGCATAACCCCCACGCCGCAGCTGCGGTGGCCCAGGCCCTCACCGAGCTCTGTCCAGGCCGCACCATCCACCTCTTAATGGGCATGTCCGCGGATAAGTTGGTGGAGGAGGTGGGGCAGGTGCTCGGCGGGTTGGCGATCAGCGCCACGTGCACCAAGAGCCGGCACCCCCGCGCGCTGGATCCGGTGGAGCTCGCCAGGCGCCTGGCGAGCTCCTGTTCAGATGTGCATGTGATGTCCGATCCCGCGGACGCCTACACCTACCTGCTGAACGCGGTATCGCCTCGCGATGCGATCGTGGTGACCGGATCGCTCTTTCTGGTCGGAGAACTTCGAGCAGCGCTGCGCCGCGCTCACGTCCGGCCACAGCGCGCACCGGTTGGGGCCTGACGGAGCAACTGGATCGGCGCTGTCTTTCGCGTGTGAGGTGGCGCGATCTTCATCGGGACGGAGGACTGCCCAATGCCCATAGTGAGCGTCGAGTGGATTGAAGGACGCACCCCCCAACAGAAAGCCCGACTCGCTGAAGCGATCACCAACGCCTTCGTGGATGTGGCGAAGGTGTCCAAGGACCAGGTTTGGATCGTCTTCCGAGATGTGAAGCGATCGGATTGGGCGATGGCCGGCCGCCTGCTCGCAGAAAACACCCCCGCTCGTGGCTGAGTAGCCCAGTGGCTACGTGGCCGAAGAACCCTTCCAGTCCCTGGTTACTTAGAGCAGCGATCTGCTCTGGGTGCAGGGTGGAGGGTCAAGGGGGCAGGGGATCGAGCGACGGAGCGAGGTCTTCACCCTCCAGCCTTCACCGAGAGCGCCCCGCAGTCATGTTGATAGGCGCTCTTAGTCACTCAGCCACTGAACCACTAGTTGGGGCTGTTCAGGTAATCCAGATAGTCCGCCACCCCAAAGAGCTCCTCCTTGACGGCGCGGATTCGCTCCGGGACATACGGGTGGGTCATCGCGTAGTGCGGGCGCACGACGCCGCGAGGCAGGTAATGGGGTGTCTCCCAATCCAGGCTGTGGAGTTTTTCCAGGAACGCGAGCATCGCCTTGGGAGCAAACCCAGCCGCCGCCATGTACTTGACGGCTAGCCGGTCGGCTTCAAGCTCATCCGATCTCGCGTAGGCGAGTTGCGCGGCCTGCATCGCCACGCTCACCCCTTGGGCCGCTCCCCGTTGTCGGGCCGCCAGCGTGGCGAGCTGCACGATCTGCATCCCCACACTGCTCTCATAGCGCTTGACGGCGTGGCGCGCGGCAATATGCGCGACCTCATGCGCGATCACCCCCGCCAACTCATCATCACCTGCGGTGCGCTTGATGAGCCCGTCGTTGATGAACACGTATCCGCCGGGCAGGGAGAAGGCATTGACCTCTTTGTCTTCAACGACCGCGAAATGGTAGATCAGTTCCTTCCGATCGCAGACGGCGGCGATCCGCTCCCCGATTGACCGGACCCGCATCTGCAGGGGCTCATCCGCGACGACGGTGAGTTCCCGTTCGATTCGGTGCGCCAGCTTGCGTCCGAGCTCCACCTCTTTCTCGGTCGAGGTGATCGTGTATTCTTCCTGTTGGGTAGCGAGGTTGAAGTTGCTGCGCACACAGCCGGCCACCAACAGCGACAGCACGGGACACCACCGCCCATCCATCAGAACTGGAGGGTTGAATTGAACTGATTGATTTCTCCCATGACGGCGCGGACGGCGCGGACCGTCAACTCGACGAGCAGGAGGGTATACAACACCATGGCGACAGTGAGCGCCACCTTGAGCGCGCGGGAGAACCGGGGATTCTTCCAGACGAGCGGCAAGCCGAACGGCCCGAGGACAAAAAAGAGCATGAACAGCACAAACCAGATGTTGTGGTACCACTTGTTGACTTGCGGCGGTCCGGTGGGAATCGTCATCCGTTTACACCTCTCATGCGTTTGATGGCCAGTCCCATCTTACCATTTGCTTGGAGGGTTGCAAGTCGGCTGGGTTATACTATCTCCCAACACTCGACATGAGTAAGGTGTGGCACAACCCTACGTTGCAGAGAGCAGTAAACGGAACTCATTGGGCGCCCGT
>JACPXS010000148.1 GCA_016196415.1 Candidatus Omnitrophota bacterium | reverse complement strand
GCGGGTGGCGGCTGATCGGGCCCCCACTGGCCCGCAGCCGACGACGGCGAGCGTCCGGCGCGGCGAGGAGCAGTGGGGTGGCAGCCGATCGGACCCGCCCCATGAAGGGATGTATGAAACCGGTTCTAGGCAAAACGGAGGTCGCCATGAACAAAGCCGCTGCGGTGGGATCCACTCTCATTGCGCTTGTCATGCTCGCCGGTGCGGCTCCAGCCTTTGCGGAGCCGATGGAATCCGGGAAAGCGTTCACGAAACTCACCAGAGGCGCCATCAACATCGTCACCGGGTGGGTGGAAGTTCCCAAGCGCATCAGCGAAACCTCCAAACAATCCGGCACCGCGGCAGGATTCACCTGGGGACTCCTCCGAGGTATCGGCCACGGGTTCATCCGAACCTCGGCCGGCGTCTACGAATTCCTCACCTTTCCGTTCCCCGCCCCGCCAGGCTATGAGCCGGTCATCCAGCCTGAGTACGTCTTCACCGAGGAACCAAGCGCGTCGCCATATCGATAGCGCAGTCAACCCACGGACTCATCACCCAAGGAGGCGGACGGATGCAAACCGGGATGGATCTCGTGCAGCAGCTCGTGATCGGCCCGCTGCAGTCTGCCGTGAACCAGCTCCTGATGTGTGTGCCGGCCATTCTTGGGGCATTGGCGATCCTCCTCATCGGAGGCCTCATCGCCAAGCTCCTTGAGCAGCTCATCATCAGGTTGCTGAAGATGATCGCGCTGGATCGGATCGCGGATCAGATCCAACTCACCTCGCTCCTTGCAAGGGGAGGAATCCGCCGGAAGCTCTCCGAATTGATTGGCGCCATCATCTACTGGATCGTGATGCTGGCGTTCGTGATGACGGCGCTCAACGCCCTGAACCTCACGGTCGCGGCGGAGCTGTTCCAGCACATCGTGAGCTTCCTTCCGAACGTCATCGCGTCAATGTTCATCCTCATCGTCGGGGTCTTCGCAGCCGCCTTCCTCGCCACCACGGTGCGCACGGCGGCCAGCAACGCCGGGATTATGCAAGCGCAGCTCGTAGGCCAAACGGTCCAGACCATCGTCGTCGTCTTCGCCATCGTCGCAGCCCTGCGCCAATTACAGATCCAGTTTGTCGGCGAGGCGTTTCTGATTATCTTGGCCGGGATCAGCTTCGGCTGCGCGCTCGCCTTCGGGCTGGGATGCAAAGACCTGGCGGGGCGGTGGGTGTCAGACCTCATCAGCCAACTCCAAACCCGCAAACGATAGACGTGGGCTTCTCGCGCACAACAGCCTGGCGGCTCTCCCTCCTGGTGGGAGCCATCGTCTGGTGGTGGTCGGGAGCGCCGGCCTCCGCACTCAACCTCCAACGGCTCGACCCCACCGAGATCGACGTGCTCCAGGGAATCCTGCGGACGCTCGAGTCGTCCATCACCGCGAAAAAACAGGACGGGACGGCAAACCTGCTGACGTGGGAGGCGCTCGAGGAACCGCTTGCGCCGCCGCAACGAGCGTTCGTCGATGCGGTGCGGGCGTTGCGAGCTGAAACGCTCGGCGCCACCAGCCACTACTTCGGCGAGATCGACCCTCCCGACCTGGCCCCCGTGGGCCGGCAGCAGGTGCTTAAGGGTGGCGTGGCCACGGCGCTCGACCCACAACACCTTCCCCGCAACGTCCTGGCATCCTATCAGCGGATGATGGAGGCCATGGAGGCGGCGATCGGAAAACGGCTCCTGGTTGAGTCCGGCTACCGCTCTCCCGCGTACCAGCTCTATCTCTTCCTGTTTTACCTGCCCAAGCACGACTACTCCATCACTGAAACCAATCGGTTCGTCGCGCTCCCTGGCCACAGCGAGCACGGCTATCCTCCGCGACAAGCCATTGACTTCATCAACCACGATGGCATCAACGGCGAAGATCACCCGGAGGAGTGCGAGGCGTTGCCGGAATACCGGTGGCTGCAACAGCATGCGGCGGAGTTTGGGTTTACGCTCTCCTATCCACGCGACAATCCCTACCACACGGCTTTCGAGCCCTGGCACTGGCACTGGCACTATGAGAGTCGACCGCCAAGAAAATGACGAGGCCCTCGCTTCTCCGATCGCTTGGATTGGGCGATGCCACCATGCTGGTCGTTGGGTGCATCGTCGGGGTGGGGATTTTCCGCACCGCCAGCTCGATTGCGAATCACCTCCAGTCTCCACCGTTGATCCTCGCGCTGTGGGCGATCGGCGGAGGCCTGTCGCTGTGCGGGGCGCTCTGCTATGCCGAACTGGCCGCCATGTTTCCAGCCAGTGGGGGCGATTACGTCTACATCACACGGGTGTACGGGCGGTTCTGGGGCTTCCTCTTTGGCTGGACCAAGCTCTTCATTGAACGGACCGGCACGATCGCCATCCTCGGCTATGTCTTCGCTGAGTATGCTCGGCGGGTGCTTCCCTACACCGAATCTCAGGTGCGCCTGGTGGCCTCGGCGGCCATCCTGGCGCTGACGTCGGTGAACGTCCTTGGGGTGCGGTGGGGCAAGTACGTGCAGAATGTCTTCACGGTGCTCAAACTCGTGGCGTTAGGCTCGCTGATCCTGGCGGGTATTCGCGCGTGGACCGCGTTCCAGCCCGTGCTCATCGACTGGACGATCCCTCCGCTCCACGCCTCGCGGCTCCAATCCTTAGGCGTGGCGCTGGTCTTCGTGCTGTGGACCTACGGCGGATGGACCGAGGCCGCGTACGTCGCGGAAGAAATCCGCAATCCGACCCGCACCGTGCCCACGGCCCTCATCGCAGGGGTGACGCTGACCACAGGCCTGTATCTCCTCGTGAACTGGAGCTATCTGCTGGTGATTCCGATCACGCAGCTTTCGCAAACGCCGCTCGTAGCGGCCGGTGTGATGCAGGCCGCCTTCGGCAACGCGGGGGCGGTGTTCATCGCGTGGATGATCAGTTGCTCGGCGTTCGGCGCCCTCAACGGCTACATCCTCACCGGCGGGCGCATTCTCTATGCGATGGGCAAGGACCACGCGCTCTTTGATCGGCTCTCGCAGATCCATCCGGCCTTCCACACCCCCGCAGCCGCGTTATGGATGAACGCCGCGATCGCCATCGGGTTGGTCTTCACCAAGACGTTCGAGCAGATCATGACCTACTCAACGGTCGTCATTTCGGTGTTTTTCACGATGGCCGTCTTTGGCGTCATCCTCCTGCGATCCCGCCGGCCCAAGGATCCCCGGCCCTATCGCGCCTGGGGCTATCCAATCACCCCGATGCTCTTTTGCCTCACCATGATCGGCTTTATTGCCGATGTCTGCGTCAAGGAACCCAAGGAATCCGCGTTTGGGTTTCTCGCACTCGCCATCGGGATTCCGCTCTACCGGTGGTCTCAAGCCGCACGCCGAGCCCCCGCCGTTCAAAACTGACGGAGCACTAGTACTTCATCACGCTCTGTCGAAAACCCCCTGCGATGGCTGCTGGGGCCATGGGGCCTGCCCCGGCGCCACCCTGCGCCGTCCTCGCCCATCAACTATCGCGCTGGTTCTGCGGGCGGCGCAGGGGACCCCTCGCCGGGTCACCCGTGGCCCAATGGCGAGCTTTTCGACAGAGCAACTTCATCAACATTGAGCTGCTGGGTCATGCGTAGTGGGTTCGTGTGGTGGGTCCTGCCACTGCGCCATCCCACACGTCCTCGCCGCGTCGCACGCTCGGCGTCGTCGGCTGCGGGCGTGTGGGAGCCCTGGCTCCGTGTCACCCGCCACACGAACCCATCAAGTCAATGCTGACGGAGCACTAGGTCCCACGGCTTGATCCCGCATCGTCAGGTTGGTATAGTAGCGTCCATGAACTTATTTCTCGTTGCGCTCCTTGCGTGCGCGCTCTTTCTCTCGGCCTATGCGGGCTACGGTCGTCTGCTGGCCCGTTGGCTTGCCTTGAATCCCCACCGCACAACGCCGGCGTGCGAGTTCAATGACGGCGTCGACTACGTGCCGGCCAAAGCCCCGCTCCTGCTGGGCCAGCATTTCTCCGCCATCGCCGCCGCCGGGCCGATCGTCGGGCCGATCTTGGCGGCCTTGTGGTTTGGGTGGCTGCCTGCGTTGCTGTGGATTGTGCTGGGAGCGATTTTCTTCGGCGCCGTGCATGACTTCTCAAGCTTGGTGGGCTCGGTCCGCAACCGGGCGCGCTCCATTGTCGAGCTGGTGCATGACCTGTTGGGCCCGAAGGCGCACGCGCTGTTCATGGGGTTCGTGTGGCTGTCGCTCATGTACGTGATCATCGCGTTTACCGACCTGACGAGCAGCTCGTTTGTCGAGCCGTCCTTCGGCGGAGGGGTCGCGAGCTCCTCCCTCCTCTACCTCTTGGTGGCCATCGCGATGGGGCTGTGCCTCTATAAAGGGCGCATGCCCCTGCGGCTGGCCACGACGATCTTTCTGCCGATTGTCGGTCTCGTCATCTGGTTCGGGCAGGCGGTCCCGCTGACGCTGCCTTCCACATGGCCCATGAGGCCGCAGCTCATCTGGAACGGGATCATCCTCACCTACTGTTTCATCGCGTCCGTCATCCCGTTATGGATCCTCCTCCAGCCTCGCGGCTACTTGGGAGGCTTCTTTCCCGACGTGACGCTCGCGGCCGGCATCATCGGGTTGTTCCGCGGCGGGGACCGCATCCAGTATCCGGCGTTTCTCGGCTGGACGAGCCGGCAGGGCTTCCCGCTTTTTCCGATGCTCTTCGTCACCGTCGCGTGTGGGGCCTGCTCAGGGTTTCACGGCATCGTGAGCTCCGGCACCACCTCGAAACAGATCGCGAACGAGTCGGATTGCCGCGTGGTGGGCTACGGGGGGATGCTCTTGGAAGGCTTGGTGGCGGTGGTCGCGCTGGCGACGGTCATGTTGCTTGCCCCCAGCGATCCGGCTGCGCAGCAATCGCCGGACCGCATCTATGCCAGCGGCCTCAGCCACTTCGTGGAACGCTTCGGCGTCAACCGAGAGTTTGCGCGCTCCTTCGCGCTGCTGGCCTTCGCCACGTTTATCTACGACACGCTCGATGTCGCCACGCGGCTGGGCCGCTACGTGTTTCAGGAGCTGACCGGCTGGAAACACCGCTGGGGCGGGGTGGTCTCCACGCTGGCCACATTAGCGTTACCGGCTCTCAGCGTGAGCTGGACCGTCCACGACGCCTCCGGCGCCGTCATTCCCGCCTGGAAACTGTTCTGGACGCTCTTCGGCACTTCCAACCAGTTGCTGGCTGCACTGACCCTGCTCACCCTGACGGTGTGGCTCAAACGGAGCGAGCGGCCATGGTTGGTCAGCGCGCTACCAGCCGGGTTCATGGTCGTGATCACGTGCTGGTCGCTCATGCTGACGATCCAGCCCTGGCTTGCCGCGCTCTCCAGCGGCCATCCGACGCTGGACTGGAACGCGCTCATTGCGCTCACCCTCTTAGCGCTTGCGCTGCTAGTCGTCCTGGAAGGACTGAAGGCATTCTTCCGTCCCCTCCCATCTCCTGCCTTCACCTATGCCGTGGCGCGCGAACGCGCCTCTGACTAAGAGCCTCTTGCTGCTCTGTCGAAAAGCTGCTGCGTAGCAGCGGGTGACGCGGAGCCGGGGTCCCCATGTCCGCCCGCAGAACCAGCGCGATAGTCGCTGGGCGAGGACGGACGTGGGGTGGCGCAGTGGCAGGCCCCGCTGCCTGAAACCTTCGAACATTCCAGCGAGCTGGTTTTCGACAGAGCAGCCTCTTGCTCTGTCGAAAACCCCAT
>JACPXS010000154.1 GCA_016196415.1 Candidatus Omnitrophota bacterium | reverse complement strand
GATCCAGCGCGCGTTCCTGCGGGAAGATTTCAAGCAAGTCACCGAGTTGGCTCAGGCCTTCATTCTCCAGTCTCCCGAGGTTCCTGAAGCCCCCCGAGTGTGGTTATGGCTTGTGCTCAGCCTCGACAAGCTCCAACAGTCGGGCGATGCGCTCCGCGAGCTGGATCGCCTGAAAGCCCGATTGCCCGCGCGCGACCCGCTCTGGCCTGAGGCGCTCTTTTGGGAAGGGGACATCAGCCGACGAGCGTTTCAGATGCTCCGCGCGAAGCTGGCCTACCAGCAACTGCTCGATCGATCTCCGGACTCCACCTGGGCCGATCAGGCGAAGTTCGGGCTGGGTCTCGTCTATCTTCATCAACAGGCGTTTGAACCGGCCCTCGGATACTTTCACGAACTCTCGGCGCAACACGAAGGGGACGGCATGGCGCGCGATGCCATGTTGTTTGAGGGGCTCTGCCGGCTGCGATTGAAACAGTGTGCGAAGGCGACGGATCTGTTCAATCGCCTGTTGCCGCAACTCCAGGATCCCGGCAGCGTGGCCCAGGTCTCCTTCTATCTCGGTGAAAGCTTGAGCGGCGCGGGGCATTACGAGGAGGCGGCGGTGGCGTACCAACGCGTCGCGGCGTCCTCGACGGGTTTGCCGTGGTACCAGCCGGCGCAGTTCGGGTTGGGATGGGCCTACTACCGGTTGGATCGATGCGACGAGAGCCTCAAGACCTTTGAGCAGTACTTGGCGAGGACGGGAGATCACCGGACCGAAGCGCTCTTTGCGCAGGGCAGTTGCCTGATGCGTCTTGGGCGAGAGGACGAGGCGCTGACGCGTTTTGAAGAGATCGTCTCCCGCGATCCCGATCATCCCTTGGGGGTGGAGAGTGCGTTGGTGATCGCGGACGCCTATCAGCGTCAAGCGCGGTTCACGTTAGCGAAGGAACTCCTTCATACGTTTCTTCGCCGGCGATTAAGCCCCGTCGCGCAAGCGCAAATCCAGCTTCGGCTCGGCGCGATTGCGCTCGGACAAGGGAACGCCGCTCAAGCCAAGACCATCTTCGCCTTAGCGGCCCAGCGCGAGGAGCCGTCAATCCGGCAGGCGGCGCTGAATGGGTTGGGGGACGTCCAGCTCTTTTTAGGCAACCTCCCCGCCGCCAAGCCGTTCTATGAGCAGGCCGTGGCGGCGGAGCCGGAGGGCGCGTTAGCCCACTACGCCGTCTATCAAACGGGCCGCATCGCCCTCCAGACAGGCGCGCTCGATGAAGCGATTGAAATCTTCCAGCGGCTCCAGGGGGGCGACGATCCCGCCTTGGCCGAAGACGCCACGCTGGCCCTTGTGATCGCGTATCTCAATCGACACGAAGAAGACCTCGCGCGCGCCACGCTGAATGGGATTCGCCAGCAGCAGCCGACGAGTTCGGTCGCGGCCCGCGCCGCCTACTATCAAGCGCTCTTGGCGCTTGGCGAGGGGGATGAGCCGACGGCTAGGACCTTATGCGGGGAAGCGGTGGCCGGCTCGCCGAACAGCGATGAGGCATTCGAGGCCCGTTTGCTGTTGGCGGATCTTCAGGCGCGCCGGGGCTCGTCGCGCGACGCGATGGCGGAGCTTCAACGCGTCTACGACTCAGGCGCGCTGTCGCTGAGCCATCGCGCTCAGTTGGCCAAGCGACTGGGCGATTTCGCCCGCTCAGCACAAGCGTACCGTGAGGCGATCCGGTGGTATGAAGAGGCGGCGAGCCTGCTGCCGTCGTTGAGCGGGGAAGCCGGCTATCACGCGGCCTCCTGCTATGAGGAAGCCGGCGATCTTGAGACGGCCATTCGGTGGTATCAGGCGGTTGAACAACCGCCGTGGCGCATCCGAGGGCAATTGGCTGCAGCGAAGTTGCTCGAGCGGCAAGATCGGTTGGATGAGGCCGGCGGGATTTACGAGCGACTGGCTCACGAGCCCATTCCCGAGGCGAAGCTGATTCGCGAGCGGTTGGCAACGTTACGTGGAGCGCGGCACAACTAGGAGCGACCATGCTGAACCGGATGGCGCAAACGGCATTGTGTATCATCGCCTCGGCCCTCATCGGCGTCACGCTGTTCTGGCGGGTGGATATTATCGCTCGGGGCGGGCCGGTGATGATTGCCATCGTGATGTGCTCCGTCTTCTCGCTGGCGCTCATCATGGAGCGGCTGTACTATTTCATCAGCCTGCACCTCGGGCCTGATATCGACCGGCGGTTTGCGGAGCTGCGCAGCCACTTGGAGGGACACCGCTGGAAAGAGGCCGCGATGCTGTGCGGCTCATGGCAGGGGCCGGTGGCTCGAGTGGTCCAGGCCGGATTGGCGATCCGCGACAGCAGCCCGCAAGAGATCGACGAAGCCATGGAGGAAGCGGCGCATGAGGAGATGCCGAAGGTGGAGCAACACCTCCGGTGGCTCTCAACGCTGGCGCAGGTCTCAACCCTCCTGGGGCTGTTGGGGACGGTCACCGGTTTGGTCCGGGCCTTCCAAGTCATTCAGAATAAGTCCAGCGGAGGGAATCCGGTCAGCCCGGGGGATTTGGCCGGGGGGGTCTGGGAAGCGTTGATCACCACCGTCGCAGGGCTGCTTGTGGCTATTCCAACGATCCTCGCCTACAATTATTTTGCGGGCCGCGTGGTGGAAGCCCAGTTTCAGATGGAGAAAGCCGCGGCGCTGGTGTCCGGATGGCGCCAGATCCGGGAACGGTCGCAGAGCGTGTCGGGGGCTGGGTCGAAATAGCCCGAGGCATGCTGATGATGGGTCCTGGTCACGTTTGGCGGGTGACGCGGAGCCGGGTTCCCTTCGGCCGCCCGCAGAACCAGCGCGATAGTCGCTGGGCGAGGACGGACAAAGGGTGGCGCAGCGGCGGGCCCCGCCAAACGTGACCAGGACCTGATAATGACAGTGAGGCAGCGATGCGGCTAGCTCGACGGTGGGCGGAGCCTGTTCCGGTGGACATCGCCCCGATGATCGATGTGGTGTTCCAGCAATTGATTTACTTTATGCTGACGTCGAGCTTTATCGTGTCTCCGGGCATCCACGTAACGCTCCCGAAGGCCGAGACCGGGAAACGGCTTTCGCTCTCGAACCTCGTGATCACCGTCACGAAAGATCATCTCATCTACTGGGATGAAGAGGTGGTGAGCGTCGCGGAGCTGCGCGAGCGGCTCAAGCGGGCGGGAGGGAACAAGCCGGTGCTGATCCGGGCGGACCGGTACGCCTATGTGGAGAAGCTCATCGAGATTTGGGACCTGTGTCGCGATACCAACTACAAAGAGGTCCATATCGCGACGCTCTCGGAGTAGGCAGTCAGGAGGATGCATGATTACAGAGATCGGGATTGTGGCGGGAGAGATTTGGCATGACCTCGATGAGCACCGTGAGGTTCTGTTCTCGCAGGTGGTGTCGAGTATTGGACGGTCTCGGGAGCTGGCGTTGATGAGCCTTGGCTGGCTCGCTCGTGAGGGGCACGTGATCGTCAGGCAGGAAGGCAACGACTTTCGTGTGGATCTCCGTCGGTAACGGTGACGTCCTCCACGCCGCTCATCCTCAAGAGGCGTAAGCCCGCGGGGAATCCATAGCACGGTTGCAAAGCAAGTGTTCCAACACAGCTCCGGGTTCGGAGGAGATGCGCAGAAGGGTCGGCTCGGTTGTAGTCGTGCTCGTGACGTGCCCGAAAACGGCGGTGGCGCGCCGGCTTGGCGTGGCGCTGGTGAAGCGCCGCCTGGCGGCGTGCGTCAATCTGATCCGTGGGATCGAATCGATCTTTTGGTGGGAGGGGAAGATCGACCGGGCTCGGGAAGCCCTCTTGCTGATCAAGACGACCCGCGCCTCTTTTCCTCGACTCCGGCGCGCCATCCGGGAGCTTCACCCCTACGACGTCCCTGAGATCATCGCCCTGCCGCTGGTTGACGGCCACCCGCCGTACCTCCGGTGGGTGATCTCCAGCCTCTCCCCCCAGTAAGCGCCGGCCGGCGCTGAGTTCCAAGCCTCTCCCTCGTGCTTGCTCGCCGCTGCAGAAGAGGCACGGATTTCTTCCGCGGTTCTGCGGTATTCCAAGACACGACCTGCTCGAGACGGCTCGTCTGTCGTGCTTGTCGCTGAGCCTCCCCCTCAGGTAGACTTCATCTATACGATCAGGTGTCCAGGGCCTCACAGGCCCTGCCAGCGCCGATCCAAGCGACAAAGCCTCCATGCCTCTGAGACCGCACACGCGAGTTGGACTGATCATCGGGGTCATCCTCTGCAGCCTGTCCGCAACCACCAACGCGGTGGCCAAGCCCGGCCAGCCAGGTCCTCAGGCCCAACGCTCAGGTCTGGCGCAGGCCGCCTCCCAGCGAGCCCGCTACGCGAAGGGCCAGCTCATCGTCAAGTACCAGGAGTCTGTGACCGAGTGCGTCCACTGCGTCTTGAAGTCGAGGAAGTCCTTTAGGGCTGCCACGGCGGATGCGAGCCATTCGCTCGATCGGCTTCACGCCAAGTACGGGGTGACCAGCGCCCGAGCGCTCCTCAGGAGCGAGCAGGAGGAGGCGAAGCTGGCCGGCCCGCCGACCCTCGCGTTGCTGAAGCGCTACCACACGGAACAACGCGAGGCGATGCAGCACAGGTTTTCCCGACGCCAGCAGCGGGCTCCGGCCTCAGCCTCCATTCCCGATGTCACCCATCTGTATCTGGTGGACTTGCCCGCCAGCGCGGACGTCGAGGCGGCGGCCGCGGAGTTCAGGCGGGATCCTCACGTCGCGTACGCGCAGCCGAACCTGGTCTTTGAGCCCGATGCGACTCCCAACGATCCGCAGTTTGCCGACCAGTACGCGCATGTGAAGACTCACGCGGCACCGGCATGGGATCGGCGCTGGGACGCGTCTGCGATCCGGGTGGCGGTGATCGGGCAGGGCATCGATATCCGGCATCCGGACTTGGCCGCCAATGTTTGGATCAATCCCTGTGAGGACCTCAATCAGAACGGCCAGGTCGACCTCAGCGATTTCAACGGCGTTGATGACGCGTGTCCCGGAGAAGCGCCCAACGGCAAGATCGACGATCTGCGCGGATGGGACTTCGCCGGCGGCGACAATGATCCGAGCCCGAATGCCCCCCAGGAGTATCACGAAACGGCGGTGGCGGGCGTGATCGGGGCGGTCGGCAACAACGGGCTGGGGCTGGCCGGCGTCTGCTGGAAGGCGCAGATCATGCCACTGCGGATCAATTACGCGACCGACCAGGTCGTGCAGGCGCTTCAGTATGCGTACGCCAACGGGGCTGACGTGGTCAACATGAGCTTCGGCAGCTATGACCTCGCCAAGTACGGACCTAACTCCGCGCTCAAGGACCTGATCATGACCGGTGTGGCCAACGGCGTCCTGCTGGTGGCGACGGCGGGCAACGCCAGCATCAGCACCAAGCGCTATCCCGGGGCGTTCGATGAGGTGCTCGGTGTCGCATCGACCGACAGCGCGGATCAACGGTCGAGTTTCTCCAACTGGGGCTCATGGGTCGACGTCGCGGCTCCAGGGACGGACATCCTGAGCACGATCCCCGGCGGCGGATTCGCTCTCGTCAGCGGGACGTCCTTTGCGGCGCCGTACGTCTCGGGGCTCGGCGCGTTGCTCCTTGCCGAGCAGCCGAGCTTCGACCTGGCGACGCTCCGGGCGGTGATCGAGTACACGGCGGATAAGCTCGCAGCGGATCGGTTTATCGGAAGCGGGCGCGTCAATGCCCGGCGCGCCATCGAGTCGCCGGGGATTCCGGCGCTGTTTGCCGTGATCAAATCGCCCTTGACGGGCGCTGTGGTCAATCCGGACCAGACCCCAGGACTCCCCATCACCGGGACCGCCCTGGGGGAACACTTCCTGGTCGAGTACCGCGCCGAAGCCGATGGCGCGTGGCATCCCATCGGCTCGGGCCTGTCCCTCATCAACGGGACGCTAGCACTGCTCGATGCGGCTTCGCTCGCTGACGGCTTCTATCAAATCCGGCTGACCGCCACGGCGTCGAGCAGCCAGGAGAGCGACACGGTCCGTTTTTCCGTCACCCGGCTCTACCACGATCAAGCGGGCTGGCCGAAGTCGCTGCCGGAGATGTTGCTCACCTCGCCGACTGTCGCCGATCTGGACGGCGACGGCAACGGAGAGATCATTGTGGGGGATCTCGCCGGATGGGTGCACGTCTACCGGGCCGATGGGACGGTCTTCCCCGGATGGCCGCGGCAGGCCAGCAACCTCTTTGCCTTCGGCGCACCGGCGGTTGGCGACGTGGACGGCGATGGCAAGCCGGACGTGGTCGCCGGGATGCTGGGACTGGGCAGCGGTTCCGCTGAGCGGATCTTCGCCTGGAAGCGTAATGGGACGCCGTTGGCGTCGTGGATCGTCGATGACCGGGTGTACGAATCCCTGGCCCTGGCCGATCTCAATGGGGACGGCCGCGATGAGATCATTGCGGCCGAGACGCACAACGGACGGATCCATGCCTTTACCTATCTGAGCGCTGTCGACCATCGTAGCGAGCTGAGCGGCTGGCCGGCGAAGCTGAATACCACCTGGATTCGCGGCGGTCCTTGTGTCGGCGATGTGGATGGTGATGGCCAGTTGGAGGTGGCGGTCGGCTCACCGATCGGGAGCGACGGTCAACTCTTCCTGTTGGATCGGACAGGTCAGCTCCGGCCGGGCTGGCCCGTCATCGGCGGAAGCTTATTCAACTGCGCGATGGGTGATCTGGACGGCGATGGCCGGCTGGAGGTCATCAGCGCCGGGAGCACGGATCGGCTGTATGTCTATCGCGACAACGGCACGCTCTATCCCGGTTGGCCGAGTGAGCCCGTCGTCCGCGGCGGGCTGGCCTATTCGAGCGCGAGCGTCGCAGACCTGGACCTGGATGGCCGGCCGGAGATTCTTGTCGGGGAAGGCCGGTTCAGTAACGGTGATGGCCGTTCGGTCTACGTATGGCAGTCTGACGGCCAGTTCTTCCCTGGCTGGCCTCAGCAAGCGGGCGGCAAGGTGGGCGGGCCGCCGGCAGTCGGCGACCTCGATGGGGACGGTCTGCCGGATGTGGTTGTCAGTACCGCCAGCGGCGCGATCGATGCGTGGAACGGCCGCGGCGAGCCGCTGAACGGCTTCCCGATCCAGACGACGGGTGCGATCGACCTGACGCCAACACTTGCCGATATTGATGGGGACGGCGATGTTGAGTTGTTGGCGGCCAACGAAGCCACAGACTTGTATGTCTGGGACTTTAAGGTCGCCTACACGGCCCATACCATGCAATGGCCCTCGTTCCGCCACGATGTCAACAACACCGCCCGGTACGTGAAGCGTAACCGGCCTCCGATCCTCCCGGCTGTCGAAGACCAGACCGTCGCCGAGGGCCAGCTGTGTGACGTGACGTTGTCGGCGTCTGATCCTGACGGTGATCCTCTGACCTGTACCGCCTCGGGCCTGCCCGCGTGGTCGCAGGTCGACGCCGCCCCGCCCTGCACCCTGCGCGGCACGCCGGGCTTTGATGAGGCCTCGCGTGCTCAGCCGATCACGCCGTACCCCGGAATCACCATCACCGCATGTGATCCGGTCAGGGCCTGCGCCACCAGCGCCCCATTCACACTGACGGTGGCCAACGTGAACCGGGAACCGATCCTGCCGGTGATCGGCCCGCAGACGGTCAGCGAGGGCCAACCCCTGAGCTTCACGGTCACGGCGACCGACCCTGACGGCGACGCCGTGACCTACGCCGCCAGCTCCTTGCCGGCCGGCGCGGCGATTGACGCCGCGTCGGGCGTCTTCGCCTGGATGCCGGGGTTCGACCAAGCGGGGAGCTACACGATCATCGTCACGGCCAGCGATGGCGAGATGGCCGACACTGAGCCGATCACGATCACCGTCACGAATGTGAACCGGCCGCCGGCAGTCGGTCTGATCAACCCGGCCAGCGGATCCGCCAAGGCCGGCACCAAGGTCAATTTCACCGCGACCTACACTGACCCCGATGGCTGGCAAGATCTCCAGCGCGTTTTCTTCCTCGTCAACACGAGGGCCAGTGATGCGAACGCGGCCGATGTTTCCTACGTGCCCAAGACGAACCTCCTATTCCTGCGCAATAACGAGGGGACCGCCTGGGTGGGGAGCTGCGCGCCGGGGACCCCCCAGGTCCTCAAGAACGCGGCGGTGAAGCTCAACTGCGCCAAGACCCAGGTCGCTGGTTCCGGGACCACCCTGACCGTGACCTGGACGCTCACGTTCAAGCCCGCCTTCCTCGGAGTCACCAAGACCTACCTCAAAGCCAAAGATGCGTCCACGGCGACAGGTTGGATCAAGAAAGGAACCTGGACCATTACGCGATAAGGTAATGCGTCGGGTTCCTTGACACGGTTGAGGCAGGTCAGGCATACTTATGTCGTCATAACACTACGGTTCGCAAGAGATTGAGGTCTGGCTGACGAAAAGGCAAACCCACCGCGAGGTGGGGACCCCCGTGCCGCTGCGCCGCAGTGGGAGGCGAACGTCGTGGCGTCGGGGCCCTGCCAGAACCCCTGGCGGGGGCAAAGCTACGGATCTCGTGAGATTGCCGGGCTGCCGACCAGGCCGTGCCTGTCCTGCTGCACGTCGTGATCATGAGACTGCCGAGCTACCGAACCAGTGACCAGTGGTTCGGTAGTTTTTTATTTCACGGGAGGCAACCGATGTTATCGCTGAAGAGGCGATCACCGAAGGCTGCGAACGCGCGAGGCTCGGCGCTCATGGTCGTGATGGTGACGGCGCTCTTCAGCGCCGTCGCCGTCTACATCGTGTTGTTCATGACCTTCAGCGAGTCTGCGCAATCGAAGTTCTACCGCCTGCGCCTGCCGGCCCAATCCGCGGCGGAAGCCGGGATCATCTGGGCCCAGCAGCGGCTGTGGGTCAATCCGAGCTACTGCGGCTTCCCCGATCCCCCGCCAATGAACGGCTTCACGGTGAATGTCACGATGACCAACTGCGGAACCCCTACGCCGACCATCCATGCGCGAGTGGACTACTGATGAGAGACACCCACAGATTGCGGAATGCGGAATGCGGAATGCGGATGGAACCGACTCATCATCCGACATCCCTGCCTGCGCTCCCCCTGCTTCGCGTTGCGAAGCAGAACGTGGGGAGGCAGGCGGGCGAACTCCGAAGCCCGAGACGCTCGTTGGGATTCACGCTCATGGAGGTGCTCATCACCGTCGCGATCATCGCGATCCTGGCGACGATCGCGATTCCGCAATACCGGACGACCGTGTTGTGCAGCCAAAAGCGAGCCACCCGGGATATCCTGATCACGATCTACTCCGGAGAGCAGGTGTTCCAGGCAAACAACGCGACGTACGTCGATCCCCCCGCCTGCCTGCCTCCGCCAACCAGCCCGGGGCCGTGGCGGTGCATCTACATGGATAACCCGAATCTCGGAAGCCAAATCCCGGTGACCTTCAGCGTGGGCGGCGTGAGCGCCACGACGTTTTTGGCAACGGCCGTCGCCGCTGGAGGCCAGTCGATGTCCGTGAATCAGAACAAGGCGTTTGTGGACGCCGGGTGGCCTTTCCAATGTCCATAACGTTCGCGAAGCGAGATTTCTCAACGGGTCGCTCCGGGCCCACGTCCGGCTTTACCCTGATCGAGATCGTAATTGCCGCGGCCATTGGCGCCGTCGTGACCTGGGGCACCATGGCCGCGTTCGTCGCGGCGGCGCGGATGAGCCGCGCGCACGATAACCCGGGATTCTCCGAGGCGAACCTGTACGCCCAACAGACGGTGGAGCGATTTCGCAACCTGATCGCGTGCGGTTCGCCGTGGTTTGATCCCGTGACGTGCCAGCCAAGTGCTGCGCTGCCAATCGCGTGGACGACGCATGTCCTGCCGGCAGGCGGGGGGACCGAGTCGATCCTCCACACCCCGGCTCGGCGGTGCTACCGGGTCACGCCGCAGGATTGTGATGGGGTGGGAGGCGCTGGAGATTGTTTTTCGATGGAAGCCAGAGTGTGCTGGAAGGACCTGACAGGATGCCCCTGCCCGCCATGAAGCACGCTGCGCGTGGCCTGACGCTGACGGAGGTGATGATCGCCTCCACGCTTGCCGTGGTGGTGATCGTGATCATCGGGGTCCTCGATATGACGCGCTTTCGGATGCAGGAGGATCTGCGCCGGCACAGCCCGGTGGGCTCGGAGCAAGGGCAAGCCGCGTTGGCCGCATTTACGCTGGGGAAGAACCTTGAGCGGGCCGATCGGATCAATATCCTCAGCACGGGCATCGCCGCCGCTGCGCCGACCGGCGCCGTGGGGTTTGGCAACGTCCAACTCCGGCGCGTCGAATGCGCGCCCGCGCCCGTGACCCCGGCCTGTTTGGACAACCCCGCCAGCTATCACTGGGATGAGTACCGCAGGGTGGGCGGCGCGCTTCAGTATTTCGCGAATACGCAGATTCCCGCAAACTGCGCCAGCCCGGTCATCTTGGCTCGAGAAGTGACCAGCCTGACATTCCGATACGTCAATGCGGCGGGTCCACCGCCAGGCGGCGACCCGTTTGCTCCAGACCCGGCGGACAACAACGCGCTCCGCTACGAGCTCCGCTGGGATAACGGCCTTGCGGGCACTGATCACCGGAGCCGGAGATTCCTGAGCGTGGTGCTGAGCCGGGCCATTGCGTACTCCAATGTCAATGCGCAGGGGATCGGTGGTCCGACGGATTCAGGGACCGGGATCGCGCCGGTCGATAGCGTCAATCCGCTGTTCGCGCCCCCGGCCGCATGTCCATAAAAGGAGCGGATGAGATGAACCGACCGTCCATGATGCTCCTGGGGATTTCGCTCCTTCAGATCGCCGGCGCCGTCTTTGCGGAAGACGTCACCATCACCACCTACTACCCGTCTCCGCGCGGGGTCTATAACCAGTTGCGCACGATCGGCCAGACCACCCTGGCGGAGCAGGGGGGCAATGTCGGGATCGGCACCACTGCGCCAGGGGCGACGCTCGATGTGCAGGGCACGGAGCGCCTTTCAGGGACGCTGACCCTGCTGAATTACACAGGACCTCCATGCACGACGGGCAAGCTGCGCACTCTGGCGAGCGGCCAGGTGGTGTGCGATATCGATCAGGTGGACGATGCGGACAATGTGATCGGCAACGAGGTGGTGACGGTGATTGCGGGAAACGGGTTGACCGGAGGGGGAACCGGCGGCACGGTGACCGTCGACGTCGGATCGGGAGCCGGCATCGGCGTGAATGCGGACGCGGTCTTTCTCCAATTTCCAGCCAAATCCTGCCCGCCCGGTTCCGCGATTCGATCGTTTGACGTCGGGTCGGCCTCGGCGCCTGCGTGCGAGACGGCGGGCGGTGGTGGCGGCGGGACGACCGGGTCGCTCACCGTGACCGGTTTGGGCGGGTCGATGAGCCCCAATCCCTGGAACCCAGGCAGCGGGGCGAACGCCACGCTCAACATCCCGGGTGGAGGCGGAGGCGGGACGGTCTTCAGCCTCACCGCCGGCTCAGGCATTGCGCTCGCTGGGGCCGGGGTGTCCGGCAACACCTGGGACCCCAATGCCGGTCAGGCGACGATCAGCAGCACAGGGGGCTCGACGTTTTCCTTTGGCGGCCTGTTTACCTGCGGTGGGGGCGGGAGCGGCTGCCCGATCTGCGTGCATGCCAATCCCTATACCGGTTCGTGCAGTTGCCCCTCGGGATTCAGCGCCGCCTTCCTCAATGATGTGCAGGCCCAATCGTCCAATGGCGGACGGTTGATGTATCAATGTTTCCAATAACGGAGGTCCTTGAGGCCTCTTCATAGGAAAGAAGGGAGGAGCGGGCTGATGGGAAGGATAACGCGCATGAGCCAAAGGCATTGGATGGTGGCTATCGGGCTGGCGGCCTCGACCACCGCGGCGTTCGCGGAAGACGTCACCATCACCACCTACTACCCGTCTCCCCGCGGGGTCTATAACCAG
>JACPXS010000153.1 GCA_016196415.1 Candidatus Omnitrophota bacterium | reverse complement strand
TTCCCTTGAACCTTGAGCCTCGAACCTTGAACCAGGCTGCGGGGTTTTTCCGCAGCCTGCTAGACTCTGGCGTGTGCTTCCCAGCGACCGTTTCCAGCCTCCCGATGATTTCCGTGAAGAGCGGTGCCGCGATCCCATCAAGAGGGCAACACGAGTCATGTCGCACGCACAGGTGGTGATCGGGGTGGATATTGGGGGGACGAAGATCACCGCCGGCGCCGTCGACGTCACACCCGAGGGGCTGAGCGCGCAAGTCGCCATCGCCAGAAAGATCCCGACTCCTCGCGCTGCGCCACCAGCGTTCTACGACGCGATTGCGGACATCGTCCGCAGCGTTCGCGCTGAAGCCCAGCACGCCGGCCGGCGCATGCTTCCGCTCATCGGGGTCGCCCATCCGGGGCGATTGCTTCCCGATGGAGCGCTCGCCCGGGGCACGACGCCGAATCTCGGCACCGCGCCAGGCCAATTCGACGGGCTCAAACCGTCCGAGGAGCTTGCATCGCGATTGTCAACGCGGGTCATTGTGGAGAATGATGCCGTGGCGCAGATGCGATTCGGCTTGGATGTCCTGCTGCGCGATCCAACCACGCGACGGTTCCTCGTAGGGGAGACGGCGGTCTATCTCGGACCCGGTACCGGCATGGGAGGCGGGGTGGCCCGTGTGGATGCGGCAGGGATGGTCACGCCCGTCACCGACGGGCATTTCTTCGACATGCAACTTCCAGGCTATGGCGATGGCCGGCTGACGGCTGAGGAGCTCTTCACAGGGCCGGCGATCGCCCGGTGTGTTGCAGAGGCCAATCGCCATGCGTCGGTGCCGATTCACCCAGCGACGGCCGGGCAGCTCGAGGCCATCCTGACGGCGAGCGAGGCGTTGCCGGAACATTTCGCTCAGGCGCAACGGATCGCTGATCAGCATGGGGACATCCTTGCCGCTATCATTCTGGCCATTCACGCCGGTGCGATCACCAAGGTGCGGTTGGAGGCCGGGCCGGATGGGCGTGTGCTCCGCCACGTCGATGAGCCGGATCGAACCTGGTCAGCCGATGATCGGGCCGTGGTCCGAGGGGCGAAGCGGTTTCTCTTCGGAGGGTTTGTGGGCTGCAGCAAAGGACTGGGGGGACGCATCCGTGCCCGCGCCCTGGAAGAGCTCGGGCAGCACGGTCTCACCGAGGTGATGATTCTCCAGCTTCCGGCGGCGTCGGATGATGCCGGGCTGCTGGGGGCGGTGCGGGCCATCCCGCCGTCAGCGTTGAGCCCGCGCGTTCACGCCTCCGTGACGGACGCCGAGTGACATAGTGCAGGGTGGCCGGCATCTCGGCGCGGTAGGCAATGCGGTCATAGGGCAGGCTGGCCGGCAAGAACACCGGCTGACTCGGCGTGACCCTGCACGACTCTTGACGACCGTGTTGGTTGCGCAACGTCACCGTGACGGCTCCGTGGCTTGCGTGCAGCTCGATGAAACTCTGATGGGTCAGCGGGGTGGTGCTTTCGCCGGGTCCTTTGAAGCGGAGCTCATACACGAGGAAATAGGGCCACGACGGCTCATCGACCAGACGATACCAGCAAGCCGCTCCGCGGGTGGTGCTCCGGGGGATGGCCATCCGCTGAGCTGCGCGGACATAATGGGTTTTGGGGCGCGGTATGACGTCCAGCAGCTCGACAAACGCGGTGAGGGACTGGCGGGAAATCGGTTTTCGGAATCGGAGCAATCCGTGCGTGTCGTCGCCTTCCCAGGCAAATGGGGTAAAGAAGTCGGCCCCGCTCTCCGTTTTGTCGAAGGTGCGCTGGGGCTCGATGAGAATCCATCCTGCGCTCCCGCGAGCCAGCGGCACCGGCTTGTAGATCCACAGCTCGTCCTTGGGATGGAAGTTGCCCGGTGTTTTCGGATGCACCTGCAGTGAAAGCCCGGCGATCGCATGAAGCGTCGGCGTTTCAATTAAAATCGCTTGGTCATCCGCGAAATCAATCCGGTGCATGAGGCGGACGATCCGGCGTCGAATCTCGCGTTGGCGCTCAAGCTGCGCCTGCGCTTGCTGATGCCGGCTCCGTGCGGCGAACCGCGCAAGCTCACACCGTGCCGATCCCGTCCAGTTGGCCCTGGCCTGCGCAATCGCCCAGCGCTTGTAGGCGGCTTTCAAGGCTTCAAATCGCGTCGTTGAGGTGATCGACGGCCGGATAAGCGAGGCAAACGCTTCCACCGCCTGCCGGTCTTCCCACAGCAGCTCAGCGAAGGAGGCCTTGAAGTGCTTTGGCGTGCGCGCGAACCCCTGGGCGGTTTTGGGATTGAACCCTACATACGCAAAAGGAGGGAAGTCGGAGGGATCGAGGAATTTCACGAAAAAATACTTCTGGCGGTGATTCTCGGGGTCGGCGCCTAACGGTCCAAGGATCTGAGGCGCCTTCCTGATCAGATCCGCCATCGTCAGGCCGCTGAGGGTGTGGGGTGCGACAACGCGCGCCGGGTGGTGTGATCCAGAAAAAAACGCCCACGTTTCAGCAACCGGCCGGTTAATCCGGAACAATCGCTTGAGGGTGCTCCCCGCCCATTCGTCGTGCCTCAGGTTGGGTTTGGTTTTGATCGGCTGGGTTGCAAGACGCCTCAACAGCAGCCCATGAGATCGTCGGCTCGTGCGTTGCTGTTTCATTGGAGTGCTCATCGGTTGCGTATCTCAGGAGGTGATGTGACGGTGTTGATTATACCAGCAGCCTTCGCGCCTGTCTCGGATTCCTGCACGTTTTTTGTTGACTTTCCTGGTGGTTTTGCTAAAATCTTTTCTAAAGTAGATTTCTATTGGAGGAACCTCTGGTCACCAGAGAAATAGGAGGAAGCGATGAACCGCATGCGGATGAGCAAGACCTTGAACTTCCTGGTCATTGCCAGTATCGCGCTGGTTTCGTCCCCGGCGCTCGTGTTGGCTGAAACAGCGCCTCCCGTGTCGGCGACCGTGTCGGCGACCATCCTCTCTCGCTCAACGCTCTCCCTGGTGAGGGATACCAATTCCGTCACGCGGTTCTCCCCCTCGCAAGTCGTGTTTGATCGGTATGACGATCAGGACGACCTGCCGGAAATCGACAACCCAAACGCCGGGTTCATGTATGCGCCGTATCGCAGCGAGAGCGAGAAAAACTGGCATCTCACCAAGATCTTTACGAACGGCTCTTCATTGAGCCTCACCGCGACGGTCAGCGGCCCTCCCATCGGGGGCGTGCCCTTGGCGGATATCCTGGACCTTTTCTGCGGCGGATTCTTTGCCGAAGGGTCCAAGACCCCGCTCGCCGGGACAAAATCCTCAACTTGGGAGCACGTCGAGGGGTTCAGACGAGATGTCTCCGGGTCCTTCTCAGGAACCGTTCCCTTTAACTACCGCTTGAAGGTTTCGGGCGTCAAGGCGGGGACGTACTCCGGCAACATCATCTTCACCTTAGCTTCAACCTGACGCCATCGTCGTCCGCTCTCCAGGAATTTTGCCTGAGCCGGTGGCGTGCCTGGAGCTGTAGGAAGAACACACGAGCGGAGCTCATCGAGAAAAGACCCCGCCTGAGGCGGGGTCTTTTATCAAACAGAGCCGATCACGGGCGCGCAAAAGCCCAAACCGCGATGAGACCTTTTCTTCCAGTCGTGCTCGGTGGCTGCTTGGTGTGTGCGCTTCCGACCGGTGCGTTCGCGTTGGAAGAGCGGTTCGATGATCTCTCCGTGTCGGTCGAGGTGGCTCCCGTATTCAGTTTTTCCGTCAACAATCCCCACCTGGCCTTCGGGCCGGTCGCTCCCAACACGACCGTTGTCTTAGGCGAGGGGCATTTTTTTCATGAGATCACGTGCCGCTCGAACGTGGGACGAACCTGGTATCTGAAGGGCCAGCTCCTGTCGCTGACTCACGCCGAGACCCGCTACGCGCTGCCGCCGGCAAGCCTCAAATGGCGCATTGCCGCTTCAACGGGGACCTCCGCCGGGCTCGCTGAAGGGGCGAACTTTCAGCCCTTGTCGAACGAGCCGGTTCTTCTCTATACCGGTCAAGGAAATGACACGCGGGGGCGCGAGGTGATCTTGAGGTTGCAGTATAGCCTCTCGACGCCGCCAGAGGCTCCCGCCGGCAATTATGTGGGATCGGTGATCTTCACCATGACCGAGAGCCCCTGATGGTGCTGCGCGAAGCGCTCCTTGCCTCCCTGCTGGTGTGGTCGGCCCCGTGCTCCGTGGAGGACGCGCTGGAAATCGCGACCGATCACCGTCAAGTGGCGTTTGGCCGAATGCAGCTGGGCGAGGAAAAGGTGCTGGCTCAATTCGCCAGTTCCCACAACCGCGTGATCTGCGCTTCCACCAACGGCCAAACGTGGTACCTGAAGATCAGCGTGATTCAACCGCTGGCATCGGGCGCAGAGACCATTCCATTGGAGGCGCTCACTTGGCAGTTGGCTTCGACCAGCGGCCATGGCACCGTGGTGAACGGCCATGCCTTTAGCCCGTTTCGCCTTATTCCGGAGACGGTCTACATCAGCGGCCCCGGCGAAGCCGACGGCGTGAGCGTCTCGTTTGATTTTCGGTACGCCCTCACAATCCCGACTCAGCAGTTGAGCGGCATCTATCAGACCACCGTTCGCTTCACCTTCACGGAGCTCCTATGAGTCGGGTTGTCGTCGTTCTGGTGGCGCTAATCGGCTGCGTGGGTGTCGTCCAAGAGGCGGGGGCGTTTAGTTTCAGCGTGGAGCCTTCTCGCGTTGAGCTCGCCATCCCTGCCGGCAAATCGCGGGGCAAAACGATTCGGGTCAATAACTCGCGGACGGACAAGCCGCTTCATCTGAAGCTCTACATCCAGGACGTCATGTTTTTGCCGGATGGCACCAGTGATTTTCCCCCGCCTGGCAGCACCGCGTGGTCATGCGCCAACTGGATCAAGGTTATTCCGGAGGAGCTGGATATCGCTCCGGGATCGTCGCAAGAGGTTCGGATCAGCGCGACGGTTCCAGCGGGTGCTCAGGGCGGGTATTACGCCATGGTGTTCTTCGAAACGGGACCCTCGTATGCGGAGGAGGGCCTGGGCGTCAGTTTTCGGATCGGCGCGCTGACGCAGGTCACCGTGCCGAACACAGAAGTGTATCAGGCGAAATTGGCCGACCTGTCGATTGCCGATCCGGCGCAGATCAGCGCAGATCTCTTCAATGAAGGGAACGTGCTCATTCGCCCAAAAGGGAAGGCCAAGGTTTTTGATGCCCAGGGCAAACGCGTGGCCCAAATCGAGTTTAACCCCGATCGGCTTGGGGTTTTGCCCAAGACGCTGCGCAAGTTCCAGGTTGGACTGGGATCCTCTTTGCCGAGCGGATCGTACCGGGTCAAGCTGGAGATCGATTACGGGGCTCCCTATCTGTTGGTCGGGGAGCGCGCCTTTCAAGTTCCATAGCACAAGTTCTGGATGAAGGCGGGAGGTGGAGCGGGGAAGGATTTTTTTTGTCAAGAAAGTAAACCAATATAAAATGTCCTCAGAAATTCCAGCCATAGCAACCGTTGGAACTTCTCCTCCGCGGGTGCTGATCCCAGCACCTCCGCGCAATCCTTCCTCGACGTCATGACGGTGCAATCGTTTCTTCGCTTCTTTTCTTCCTCCGATCTCGTGCGGGCGACGCGGCGGTGGGGTTGGTGGCTCAGCGCGGTTTGTCTTCTCGTGATCGCTCCGGTTCGCGCGAGCGGAGACCAGCGGGGATCCTCTGTCGCCGATGCGCTCTTTGAGTTGGGAACGCAGTATTATGAGGAAGGGAACTATGAAGAAGCCTTACACGAGTTCCACAAGCTGCTCATCGACCAACCCACCCATGCAGGCGCGGTGTCATGCATCACCGTCATCGAGCATCTGATCCGACGAAAGCGGGAGGCCGCCATCGTGGAGGCCTTGAAGGTTGCGGAGGCGCGCCTCCTCGCCCATCCACAAGGCGGCGCTTCCGCAAGTCCGGTTCAAGCCGTCGTCAATGGAATTCAACGCTCGCCCCCCGTTGACGAGACCAGCCCGCTGAGCCCAGCGGAGCCCCAACGACGGCAGGCGGCCGGGCAACATGTTCCCAGCCCGCCTCGCCAAGCCGGCGAGGTCCGACTCTTCATCAACGGAGAAGCAGTCAGCCTTGAACGGCCCATCCTTCTCCAAGAGGGGAGGCCGTTGATTCCACTCCGGGAGCTGGCCGAGCGATTCTATGTCAGCGTGGTGGAAGTTGAGCCTGGGCGGTTTCGGCTCATCTTTCCGGATGGGGTGGCAAAAGAGATCACCCTGCCTTCGACCGGCCAAGAACCCCGGTTGACTGATCGCGACATTCGAGAGCTCTTTGTGGTTGAAACCCACTTCGATGAGGCTCAGGGCGCGTTCCAGATCCGGACGGCTTCAGCCCCGACCTTTCAAGTCTACGCCGTGCCGAAATCGGAGGAGGAGCTTCGGCAGGAAGTCACCGAGCGGGAGCTCGCGCAGCGCGCGACGGCCCCTCCCGCGGAAGGAGAAGAAATCCCGGAAGCGGCCCGGCCGGACCTCCAGCTAAGCGGGACCGTATCGTATGCGTACCGTGATCCCCATGCCGCGTCACCGAATCGGAGTTTGGTGACCTCGCTGACGGGCCGCGCGTTTGATTTCGACGTGCGGGGCGAGCTGGCGCGGAAGGACCTGGGTGGGGTCTTCCGGCATAACTACTCGTATCTCAACTTCACCAACCCCGATCTCGTGATCGGCCTCTTCGACCAACTGACGGATCTGGCCCCTTTACGCGGGCAGTCGCAGCAGTTCACCG
>JACPXS010000021.1 GCA_016196415.1 Candidatus Omnitrophota bacterium | reverse complement strand
GATAAATCGCTCGGGTCTTCATCGCGCGCCGCTCACCCGATGGCCGGTCGGCGAGAGACCCCCCGCCTGCAGGGTGCTTCATGCCGACCGATAAAAAGAGAGCACCGTATCTCCATACCGGTGCCGTTTGCACTGTCGAAGTGGACCGAGTGACGCTGGCAGGGCGGTCCGTTGATGGTGTTCCATGACGAGAAGGCCAGCGGGTGCGAGGATAGCACACTCCACGACGGCGTTCAAGGCTTTTTTTCCCTCCTGGGTGCGGTAGGGCGGATCAAGGAAGATCAGATCAAACGGGGACTCGGTGGCGGCCACCTCGTGGATGCCCCGCTCCGCCTCGAGATGGAGCAGCCGCCAGGCGTCTCGCGGCACGTCGTGCTCCAGCCGAGCGAGGTTGTCCCGGATGCTCACGACGGCTTCTCCATCCGCCTCCACAAACGCCACAAACGTCGCGCCCCGCGAGAGCGCCTCGAACCCCAACGCCCCGCTTCCCGCAAACACGTCGAGCACCCGCGCACCCTGGATACAGCTCCCGAGGATGTTGTAGAGCGCCAAGCGAACCTTGGCTGCGGTGGCGCGGATCTGCCTCGGCGTCACCAGCTTCAGCCCTTTGAAGGCGCCCCCCGTGATATGCACCATGTCAGCGCGGCGGCTTGCGCCATTGCGCGAGCCGTTGACGAAGCGCTGAGCGCGACGGATCGCGAAGGTCCGGATCGCGGCTGATCAGCGCACGAGCCTCCTCGCGCGCCGGTTCCAGAAGCCCCCGATCCCGCAGGAGGTTGGCGATCCGAAACCGCAACCAGCCGTGTTGCTCACGGCCCAGCAACTCTCCTGGACCGCGTTGCTCCAGATCATGCTCCGCCAGCTCAAAGCCATCGCTCGTCTGGACGAATGCATTCAGCCGCTGCGTCACCGTTGGATCCGCCGCATCGCTGAGGAGGAGACACGTCGCCGGATGCTCGCCGCGCCCGATCCGACCTCGCAGCTGATGAAGCTGCGCCAGCCCGAACCGCTCCGGATGCTCGACGACCATGACGGTCGCGTTGGGGATGTCGAGCCCGACTTCCACAATCACCGTCGAGACCAACAGATGCAGCTCGCCGCGGGCAAACGCCGCCATCGTGCGCTCCTTCACGCGCGGCTTCATCTGCCCGTGGAGGAGCCCAACGCGAAACTCGGGAAAGACCGCCGTTTGCAAGTGGCGGGCCATGTGGGTGGCCGCCTTGAGCGTCGTGGTTGATCTTTCCTCAACGAGGGGATAGACCACGTAGCCTTGCCGTCCGGCGGCGAGTTGCTGGCGGATCATACCGTACACGGCTTCACGCTGGGGTTCGCGCATCCAGCGCGTCGTGACCGGCCGACGGCTTGGGGGGAGTTCGGTGATCGTCGAGACGTCAAGATCCCCGTAGACCGACAGGGCCAGCGTCCGGGGAATCGGGGTGGCCGTCACGACGAGGACGTCGGGCGCGATCGCCTTGTTCGCCAGGCGGGAGCGCTGGGCCACCCCGAATTTGTGCTGCTCATCGATCATGACCAGGGCCAGGCGAGGAAAGGTCACGCCGCGTTCAATCAGGGCGTGGGTGCCGATCACGACGGACAGCGTGCCGCTTGCAATCGCGCGGATGATCTGCGCACCCTGCGAGGGACCCACCCCTTGCGACAAGAGGCCGACGGAAACGCCCAACGGGCCCAACAAAGTTTGGACGACTCGAGCGTGCTGCTCGGCCAATAGCTCGGTGGGAGCCATGAGGGCGACTTGATGCCCGCTTTGAACGGCCGCCGCGATGAGGAAGACCATGACGATGGTCTTGCCGCAGCCGACGTCGCCGTGGAGGAGCCGATGCATGGGATGCGGGTGGGCCAGCCCCCCAGAGAGATCCTCCAGCACGCGCTGCTGGCTGGCGGTCAGCGCAAATGGAAGCTGCATCCGCAAGGCCTGCGTCAACGGGCCATCGAGATGATAGCGTTGCGGCTTCTGCGTCCTAACCGTCTTGGCCCGACGGTGCGCGAGCGCAAGCTGGAGCATGAAGAGCTCTTCGAACGCCAATCGCTGCCGAGCCGCCTCCAACAAACCCCACGAGCTGGGAAAATGGAGCTCCCGGACCGCCTCGGCGATGGAGGGCCATCCCTTGGATTGACGCAGCGCATCGGGAAGGCATTCCTCCAGCTCATCGCTGTGGCGCGCTAAGACCGAGGCGATCACCTGGCGCAGCCATCGTTGGCCGATGCCTGCCGTCATCGGATAAATGGGAACGATCCGGCCCATATGGATCGAGTGGTCGTCGTCTCCCTCGATGCGTTCCATCTCGGGGTGAATCACCTGGAGACGGGGGCGAGCTTCGACCTGCCCGTAGAGGATGCACTCCTCTCCGACGGTGAGCTGCTGCGCTAAGTAGGGCTGGTTGAACCAGAGCCCGTAGAGCACCCCTGTCGCATCCCCCACCGCGGCTTCGACGATCGTCCGTCCTCTTCGAATCCTCCGGAGGCTCTTGGCAAGGATGCGCCCGCGCACCGTGACAAGCTCACCTGGCCTCGCATCCCGGATGGCCACCAGATGGGTCCGATCTTCGTAGCGGCGAGGCGCGTAGTAGCACGCATCCTCGATGGTCTGGATGCCGAGTTGCGCCAATTGGGTCAGCCGGTGGGGCCCTACCCCTTTCACGTAACGGATGGAACGCTCACGGAGGGACACTTGTGCAACGCTCATGAGGTGTGTATAATGACGTCCTTGTTCATGCCGATGAGTTCGCGGACTCGGCGCCTGCCGTGGCGCCATGCGGCTGTTCACAGATCCGGCACATCCCCAGCAACACGTCGCGTCTCCCTCGAGGAGCGGGCGTCACAACGTCAAGAGGATTGCGCATGAGACGGTGTGCGATTTGCGGCAAGCGTCCCGTCATCGGGAAGTCGATCACGCACCGCGGGATGCTGAAGGTGAAAGGCGGGGTGGGGCGCCGGACGGTCCGGGTGAATCGCCGTCGTTTCCTCCCGAACCTTCAACGCTCGACGGTGCTCTTCAACGGAACCGTCAGGCGGGTCCGCGTCTGTACGAGGTGCCTGAAGTCCGGGCGGGTTCCCAAGGCTCCGCTGAGACCCTCACGTCACACACCGTAAGGACAAGCTCCCCTTCCGCCAGCATGGGACTGGCGACCACGTCGTAACGCTCACCGTCAACGGGTATCGGGAACGTCCCCCGTGCCTCGATGCCCACAGAGCCGTCGGACAGCACTGCTCTCCGAGCCGATTTCACTTCAAGGCGGAGATGACGGAGAGCGACGGTGGGACGCGGGTTGCCCCGGCCAAACGGCGCTAGACGTTCGACTTCGGCAGCCCAGGAGGACGTCACCGCGTCCAGCGGCAGCTCAAGATCGATGATCCGCACTTGCTGGAGCCCCGCCCGCCCGATCGATCGCTGCGCCTGCTCATTCACGAGCGTCTGAAACGGCTCCAGATGGTTCCGATCCACCATGAATCCGCAGGCTTGGGCGTGCCCCCCAAACCGCATTAGGACGTGCTGGCAGGCCTGCAAGGCTTCCAGCAGATCGAAGAGGGGAATCGAGCGACCCGAACCGACTCCGTGGCGCTCTCCCAGTGCAATCGCAATGGCCGGACGCCCGTGCTGGTTCGCCAACTGAGAGGCCAACGGACCCATGAGCCCTTGGGGCCATCCAACCCGGCTCACGACGATCACAAACTGATCCTTAAAGTGCAGCCGGTTGACCTGTTCTCGAGCCTCCCCAATGAGCCGCCGGTGGAGCTGTTTCGTCGTCGCGTGAGCCGTTTCGGCCCGGGCCATCCAGTCATCGAACAGACCCGCCTCCTCGCTCAGCAACAGCTTCCAGATCGCGGTGGAGTCCCCGAGTCGTCCGCTGGCGTTCAGCCTAGGGATGAGCCGCCTGACGATCTGCTCAGGATCCGGCTTTAGCGTTTGCGTCGCCTCGCACAGCCGCGCAAGCCCCCTTCGGTGGCTGTGCACGATCCGCTCAAGCCCTGCCGAGATCATCACCCGGTTTTCCCCGAGAACCGGCGAGCAATCCGCGAGCGTCCCCAGCGCAGCGAGATCCAGATATGCTTCCCAACGCTCTTCGGCGGCCGGACCCAAGAGGCCTTGGGCCAGTTTGAAGGCGAGCCCTGCGCTGCACAGCCCTTGGCCCCGGCCTGAGGCGCAATGCGGATTGACCATCGCAGCGGGCTTGGCCCATCGCCCGATCGGGACATGGTGATCCACGATGACGACGTCGATCCCCAGGCGCGTGAGCTCCTCGACTTCATCCGCCTGGTTCGTCCCGCAGTCCACGAGGATCAGCAGTCTGGTGGATGAGCGCAGCAACTGCTGGACCACGCGGGGAGGCAAACCGTAGCCATCGGCGATGCGATTCGACTGTGTGGCGCGAACCACCGCGCCGGCCTCTTGCAGGGCTTCATAGAGGATGACGCTCGCCGTGAGCCCGTCAACGTCGGAGTCCCCGAAGATCATGATCGGCTCTTGCTCAGCCACGGCCCGTCTCAAGCGGCTCAGGGCCCGCTCTATGCCGGGGAAGCTCCGTGGGTCCTCGAGGGCATGGAGGCCGGGGTGCAGAAAGCGCCCAGCAGCGGTGTGATCGGTCACGCCACGGTTCAGCAGGAGTTGCGCGGTGTGCGGATGAATCGCAAGCGCCTCACCCAAACGCTGCGCGCGGGAAGGATCCGTCGGGTGAATGCGCCAGATGGGTTGCATGTCGATCGCGTTTATCTCGCTGCCGCCGGATGAGGTCGCCCCATCCCTCGCCAGGTCATCACCAGCGCCGAGGCGATATAGACGGTCGAGTAGACCCCGGAGATGAAGCCCGCCAGCAGGCAGATCGAGAAATCCCGCAACACTTCCCCGCCAAAGAAAAACAGCGCCAGGACTTCGACAATCACGGTCAGCGAGGTCAGCAATGTTCGGGCCAGCGTCTCATTGATGCTCAGGTTAATGATCTGGTTCAGTCCGAGCTTGCGATGCAGGCGCATGTTCTCCCGAACGCGATCATAGATGACGATGGTGTCGTTGATCGAAAATCCGGCGATGGTCAACAGCGCCGCGATTGTGACGAGATCGATCTGCCGTCCCAACAGCGAGAGCGTCCCGGCGGCGAACATCACGTCGTGGACCAACGCGACGACGCCCGCCGTCGCAAAATCCACGTGCTTGAATCGCACCGCCACGTAGAGCAAAATCCCCAACATGGACCACGTGATGGCCCACCAGGCTTTCTTCCGCAGGATCGCCCCGACCGTCGGCCCCACCTGCTCCAAACGGATCATGTCGGGGTGGGCCTCTGCGTAATCCGCATGGATGGCTTCGCGCGTGCGCGACACCGTCTCTTGAATGTCGGCCTCGGCATTGCCCGGCGTTCGAATCAACCACTCCGTCGGGCTGCCGAACTGCTGGATCGTGGCGTCTCCTAATCCAACCTTGGCTAAGGTGGCGCGAAGCTGCTCGGCGCTCACCGGAGTCGTCAGCCGGTACTCCTGAAGCAGCCCCCCCGTAAAGTCGATCCCATAGCGATCGCTCCCGCGCCGGATAAACGCGAGGCTGCCGGCTGCCAGCAGCGCCGCGGAGAGCCCATAGCACCAGAACCGCTTGCCCAGAAAATCGATGTTCGTCTTCCCAATCAGCTGCGCCATCGGCAAGCCCTTGAGCAGTCCCAGGCCGAGCAGGAAGTCAAAGATCACGCGCGTCACGAAGATCGCCGTGAACATGCTGGCGACCAACCCGATGGTCAACGTCGTCGCAAAGCCCCGAATTGAGCCGGTGCCGAACCAGTACAAGAAGCCTGCGGCAATGACCGTGGTGAAGTTCGAATCAAAGATCGCCGAGAACGCTTTCTCATACCCTGCAGCAATCGCCAGGCTCAGGGGACGCCCGGCCTGAAGTTCCTCTCGGATCCGCTCATAGATCAGCACGTTGGCGTCCACCGCCATCCCGAGCGTCAAGATCATGCCGGCAATCCCCGGCAAGGTCAGCGTGGCATGGAGATACCCCAACCCGCCGAGGATCAACAAGAGGTTGAGGAGGAGCGCGATGACCGCCACGACGCCCGCCAGGAGGTAGTAGCCCACCATAAAGAGGACGACGACCGCGCCACCGACGGCCGTCGCCATCAAGCCTGATCGAATGGAGTCCCGGCCAAGCGTGGGTCCTACGGTGCGTTCCTCTTCAATCGAGATGGGTGCCGGCAACGCCCCGGCGCGCAGCACAATGGCGAGGTCGTGCGCTTCTTCCCTCGTAAACCGACCGGTGATCCGGCCCTGATCCGAAATTCGGCTCTGGATCGTGGGTGCCGATTGCACCTTGCCATCAAGGACAATGGCGAGCCGGCGGTTGATGTTCGCTCCGGTCAGACGGCCAAACGCCTTGGCCCCCTCTTTGGTCAGCCAGAATCGCACCTCCGGCAGCCCAAAGTCGCCGGCGGAGACATCGGCATCCGCGAGGATGCCCCCCGTCAACGCGCCCTCGGTTTCCAGCAAGAGGGGGCTGCCGTTTTCATCCTCAGCCAACTCAAACCCGTTCGGCACCTCGCCATCGAGCGCTCGTTGGATCAGCCGCTGGTTGTCCGACACCAGCTGAAACTTCAGCAACGCCGTCCGTCCGATCAACTTGAGCGCCCGCTCCCGATCGGTCACTCCAGGCAACTGGACGAGGATATGGTTGGCGCCTTGACGCTGGATCAGCGGTTCCCGCACGCCGAACTGGTCGACTCGGTTCCGGATCACCTCCAGCGCAATGGCCGTCACATCGCGCTCACGGGCCTCGGAGGATGCCTGCGCGGTATCCACCTTGAGGATGAGGTGCATCCCCCCCTGTAAATCCAGGCCAAGGCTGATGCGTTTGGAGAGGGGGAACGTGTACCAGAGCCCGACTGCAATCACAGCGAGGATCAGCGGGACGCGCCAACGAAAATTGGCCGGCATTAGCTTACCGAGCGCTCCGGAGTGGTGGAGCCGCTTCCTTGGGCCTTCGGCTTCACGAGCCGCACAATCGCCGAGGACTCGACCTCCACCCGAACGGTGTCATCAATCCGAAGCGTCAGGGTCTCCGGCTTGACGTTCACGACAGTGCCGTAGAGGCCGCCGCTTGTGACCACCTCGTCGTTCTTCTTCAAGCTCTTGATCATGCGCTCATGGTCCTTTCGGGCCGTGGACTGCGGGCGAAAGACCAAGAGATAGAAAATGAGAAACATGACGGCAAACGGCAACAGCATCGCCAGCGGTCCTGGTGCAGCCGCAGACTGGATCGGCATTACGGTTGTCCTCCTATCACGATAAGTGGTTGCGCGATGACATCCCGCACGCGCACCACGTCCGCATGCGGGTAGTAGTACGCCAGGATCTCGCGGGCGGAAAATCCGCGCCGAGCCAATTCCGCCGCCCCCCACTGGCACATCCCCACCCCGTGACCCCATCCGCGGCCATCGAGGCGAAACCCGTCGCCTTCCGGCGTAATGGTGAAGAAGGCGCTGCGGATGTGCGCAAACCCAAAGAGGGAGCGGAAGTCGAAGCCGGTCAACCGCACGGTCCGCTGACTCCCGACGATGGTCATCTCTTGGGCGCGTCCCGAGGCGGTCCGTCGAGTCACCGCCATCTCCTGGATCGAGCCAATGGATCCGTAGGGGCTCTTGCGCAGCGCCCACGCCACATCCGCCTTTGTCAGCAGGCGCTTCCAGGTGAAAAACGGCGAGCCGGAACACAACGAGCACATCACCCCGCCGCGCAGCGGCTCAATATCATACTCCCCCATGACGCGGGCGTGTTCCGTCATGCCGCCACAGGTGGAATGATAAAAGGTTGGAAAGAGCTTGCCTTGGTAGAAGAGGATCAAGCCGGACGTAGATTTGACCGCTCGGCTCGTCGCGGCCTTTTCCGAGCTCTTGCCGCCGTAGTCTTGCGACATCACATCGCCGGTCACATCGTAGTCCACCCGCTCTTTGGCGAAGCGCTGGTACACGGCGTAGGTGCGCGCGGCGATCGCAATCGCTTTCAGCGATTCGTCCGGCCAGTAATCCGGCGCTTCCTTGCTGAGCACCCCGCGCAGATAGTCCTCCAGCAAGACGTGATTAATCACGAGCAGGGTGAGGTCCTGTTGGCGGACGATCTCGATCGTCCCGCGCAGGCGCCGGCCGTTCAGGCTGATCGTCGCTCGGCTCTCGGGCTCGATGCGAACGCCGGCAAACGGCAGCACGGATTCACCCAGGGCAATGCCTGCGGGAAGGGCGCGAACAGCGACGGGGTGCAGCCGTCGCCCCTGCTGGATCAGCTGACCGGTATGGAGCGCGACAATGGTAAACCGGCCGTGGATCTGCAAATCGATCTGCGGATCCGCGCGCACCACGGCCACGCGGATCCACTCAGGGTTCGGCTGCCCCGCAGCGGGTGAGGCGACAGCACAGACAAGCGACGCGAAGAGCATTCGGAATGCGAGCGCTCCAGAACGGGTCATTGGCGGAAGCGGCCCACGATCCACAACAGCAGGCTCAGCAGGAGGCTTGCCAGCAGACAGCTTCCCAATGGAAGGGAGAAGACAAACCGATCGCGCTGGATCACGATGTCACCGGGAAGGTGGCCTAACCATGGAAGTTTCGGCGCCAGGAGCAACACCACGCCAAACCCGGTGAGGATGACCCCGAAGACAATGAGCGCACGACCGAATGGCTGAAGCTCCGGGTTCATGCTCGCGCGCCACTGCGGGTGTTCCTTGCACCCCGCTCGCAACCGTGCCTGAGGCGCGTCATGACGACGTCGCGAAGAATTCCAGGGGTTGATCCTTCAATGCCGCGATGTGCTGGAACGCCAGGCGCGTTGCCTTGCGGCCCCGCGCCGTCCGCTTCAGCAACCCGACGGAGAGCAGGTACGGTTCCACGACGTCCACGATCGTATCGCGCTCTTCATTGAGCGCCGCTGCCAGCGCTTCAATTCCGACCGGGCCGCCGCCATAGAATTCAATGATCGTCCTGAGGACCTTGCGATCCAACTCATCCAACCCCCACCCGTCCACCCCTTGGGCAGCCAGCGCGGCCACGGCGATCTCTTGAGAGATCTTCCCGTTCGACTTGACCTGCGCGTAGTCGCGCACGCGACGGAGCAGCCGGTTGGCGATCCGCGGGGTGCCGCGCGAGCGCTCGGCGATGGTGCGAGCCGCCTCCGGATCCAGCGTGATACCCAGGATGCCCGCCGAACGCTTCAGGACCAACACCAAGTCCGCCGGCTTGTAAAATTCGAGGTGGTAGACCATCCCGAAGCGGCTGCGCATGGGATTGGAAAGCAGTCCGGAGCGGGTCGTCGCGCCAATCAGCGTGAAGTGCTTCAAATGGAACTTGATCGTCTTGGCATAGGGGCCCTTGTCGATCACGAAATCGATCTCGTAATTCTCCATCGCCGGATACAGAAATTCCTCGACAACCTTGGAGAGGCGATGGATTTCGTCGATGAAGAG
>JACPXS010000151.1 GCA_016196415.1 Candidatus Omnitrophota bacterium | reverse complement strand
GTGCGACAACGTCATCATCTGCTTGCGCTACGTTCCCGATGGTTGTCAAACACGCACTAACAAGAAATAACATCACGGCTAAGAAACTCTTATGGCCAGGTCTGCCCATCTCAATCCCCTCCTTTTTTTGGCTAAGCCTATACAAAACAAAAACGCCGGACTGCCTTCTTCCTTCGGCAGCCCGGCTGACCACTTAAGGATCCCGTAGCTTTGCGTCCCACCCTCACGGGTGGTTTGCTTTTATCGGTCTTCCAACTTGTCTGGTTACTTCAACCTTACCTGATACTTTGCAAAAGCGTCAAGACCTGGCGGTGAGAATGCTCTCGCGGGTGCCGCGGAGTCCCTCGACTCGGCGTGGCCTTGCTCGGAACGCATGCCAAGCGACGGCGAGGCAGAGCCGGGTTCCCTTCGGCCGCAGGCCCAGGCAACTTGAGGCACCACCACTTCCATGACCTCCGCGCATTGGATTCTTGCCGCCTCCAGCCCCGAACCCTGAGCCCCGAGCGGAGAACGGTGGGATGAATGTTAGGATGCGGCGGGTGGTGGTCTGAGGCGACGGAGGGCGTGGAGCGCATCGTGCAGTTGGCGACGGACCTCCTTGAGTTGGTCATCGCTGAGCGGAGAGTCGAACAACTGCTCCAGCATCAGGAGCGATTCGTGGAGCCGCTCGAGGCCTTCGGCAAGCGCGCCGGAGCGCAGGCGCTGTTGGCTCATCTGGGACAACAAGGTACTGACGTTCATCGCGGTCGCCGGATCGCGCGGGACGTTATGGAGACCGTTGAGATACGCATCCAGGGCGTCCGGCACGTTGCCGGCCTCCTCAAAACCTCTGCCAAGCCTCGCCCAGTAGGCCAGGCCGATTTGCGGATCGGCAAACCGGATGTCGTGGTCCGGGAGAAAGCGGATCCCCCATGCCTGGAGTATGGGATAGCTGTACAGATGCAGCGTCAGCTCGCGCGGCATGCCGTTGCGGAACACCAGCACGGTGGCGGATATCGCGTGGCCGTTCATGGCGTTGGAAAGCGTGGCGAACTCATCGATGGAATGCACCTCGGTGTCGCGCACCCGGACGATGAGATCTTCCGGACGCAGATCCGCCAGCGAGGCCTGGGAGGATTCTTCAACGCTCACGACCCGAACCCCCAACGGGCTGTCGGCGACGACCACCCCTCGAAAGAGCGACGGCAACTGCGCCGCGAAGGCGCCGTGCAGCGGGGCGAGGTGGGTGAGGACGACAATGAACCCGACCCGGACGAGACGCTTGAAAAACATCCGAGCGTTCCTGCGCATCCTTCTTATGGAGCCCCACAGGGGTAATGCCTCAAGTTGCCGGGTGACGCAAAGCCGGGGGCCCCCACGGCACCCGCAGCCGACGACAGCTGGAGTCCAGCGCGGCGAGGACGCGTGGGGTGGCGCCTGCCTGCGCTGAGGCTTCGGCAGGCAGGCAGCGGGCCTCCGCCTGCGGCGTACGGCACTCCAGTCGCCGACCCCCGCTGCTTGGTGTTGCCAAGCAACACCGCGGGGGTACCCAGGCTCGGTCGCAGGCCCTGGCAACTTGAGACACCAGCCCCACAGGCAGCTCTTCGACTCCTCGACGCGAGCCCCCGCCCCCCCCTCATAGCATGGTGCTGCCACGCAGCGCCACATCCACCAGCAGCGCCAGGATCGCCAGCGGAAGCCACCACGCAAGCAGCGGAGCGGTGCCCTGCACCGTCGTCGTCGGTGGGAGCAGCACGCGATCCGGTTCATCGTAGGCCCCGGACGTCGACCGGGCGATTTGGCGAAGCACCGATTCTCGCGGGGGCTGGCCGGCTAGTTCCTTGGTGCTCGGCGGAGTGCCGATCTGGACCCAGCGGGTCGCCAGGACCGTGGACCGGTCTGGCGCAGCGCCGCGCTCGCCCACCGACGGGGAAGCGGGCGGGTGTGACTCAAGCGCCAGCTGATGCCACCCACTTGGCACCTGCGCAAGGGTCGCGCGCCATCGCCAGCTCCCGGTCTGCACCAAAGAGAGGGGAATCGCTTCGCCGCTTCCGGCCGCGATGAGCGTGGCCTGCGGATCGTGCAGCACCCCCTCGAGGATGAGCTGCGGCTCGTCCCCGCTCTCATCGATCCGCACGAACAGCTCTTCCGTCAGCCGCGGGCGCATCGCCCATCGGACGACTTGCGCCCAGGCGCCCTCAAATCCCGGCCAGCGGATCCATTCAGGCGACCAACGCGCCTGCGCATCGGACAGGAATGACACCACGCGCCCTCGCCCGACGGTCCACCGGGCCAGGAGCGGATCCTCTCCCTCGCCGCCGTTGACGGTCAAGTCGACGCGGGCGCCCGACTTCGCGGTCGCGGTGAGATAGCCGCGAAGCGCCGGCCAGTCTTCGGTCTCGGCAAACCAGTCGGTCGTCGGCGTTTTCGTGGGACGAAACCGCCCTTCCGTGAAGGGGAGCCGCCCCATCTGCTGCTGGACATCCCGTGCGATGAGGCGCGGCAGCTCATTGAGATTCCGCATGGGATAGAAGGTCCCTCCGGTCGACTTCGCCAACCACTCGAGGTACTCGGTGTTCACAAACGCCGCCCCGATGCCAATGGTGGTCACCGTCGTTCCGCTGAGCCGAAACGAGTCCAGGAGCGCCCGATAGGCCTGGGGCTCGACCGGGGTGTTGCCGTCAGAAAGCAGGATGAGATGTTTCAGCGTCGCGCCGGTCAGCTCCAATCGTTTTGCCGAAGCGACCAGCGCCGGATACACATCGGTCCCGCCGGTTGAGCGCAGCCTGACCAGCGTATCCACCAGCTTTGCAGTGACTTGACCGGCCGGCTGCACTTCAGCCACGACGTACGGCTGCGTGTCGAAGGCCAGGACGCCCACCAGATCCTCCGGGGCGAGCTGTGTGACCAGCTCCACCGCCGCCCGTTTGGTCGCGGCGATCCGCGGGCCGAACATCGAGGCGGAGCGATCGATGAGGAGGATCATGCATACGCGCCGTGTGGATTCCTGGAGCCCTTTCGGCTCAAACGTCACCGGCAGCAACGGATCCAGGGGCGAGGGGGTGGTGGTTTCATGCGCCAGATCACCGCCCAGCCCGATCGTGACGAGCCCGCCGCCCAACGTTTCGACATAGGCCCGCAGCGCCCCCACGCGGTCCGGCGAGAGCTGGGATTTCGGGAGGTTGAACAGCATCACGGCGTCGTCATCGATGAATCGGTTCGCCTCCGTCGGCAGCTCATCGGAGCGCGCGAGGGCGATGTCGATCTCGCGCCGTTTCAGGGCGGCGGCAAGCAGGGGCAGGGGTCCGGCGCGATCCGTCACCAGCAAGAGTTTCGGCGGGCCTTCCACGTCCGTGTAGGCGCTTCGGGTTTCGTCCAACCCTTCCTCCGGAATGGCCAGGCGCACCTCAAGGGCCATCGTGCCGCGTCCGATCGCGGGGATGGACAGGCTGAAAACCTGCCAGCCTGGACGCACCGCCACGCGCTGGCGCTTCACGGGCACCCCCTGCAGCGCGACGGTCATGAGCCCGCTCTTGGTGTGTGCGCTTCCATTCAAGACCACCGCTTGAATCACCACTGGCGCCCCGCGTTGCACCACCGGGGGCACCGAGAGCTGCTCCCAGACGGTGTGAACACGGCTGAACGTCGGCGGAGGCGCAGGAAACACCTCCAAGCCAAACCGCCTGACAAACGCCAGCACCCTCGTTACATGGCCTGCCGTTTCCTGTCCATCGCTCAACAAGACCACCCCGCATCGACGATCCGGCGGGAGCCATCCCACAAGCGACAGCAGCCCGGTTTCCAGGTTGGTCTGGTCGGGTCGAACGCCGGGCTGCGCAAGCTGCCGGGCGATCGCCTCGGGATCCGTTAAGGGGTCGCGACCCAGCGGCACCAGGAGCCGGGTGTCAGCGCCGAACGCCACCACAGCGCGCTCCATCGACGCGTGGCGGAGGGCCTCAAGCGAGGCGATGCGCCGGGCGATCCACGCCCGCTGGGATTCGTCAATGCTCGCTGAGGCATCAACGAGATAGAGGAGGCAGCGGGGCGAGGCGTGCCGATACCGGCGAGAAATTCCCAAGAGGGCCGCGCATAAGGCGCTCACCGCGACTACTCGACAGCCGATGACCGTCCATTTGCGCCACCCGCTTAGCGGAATCCGGCGGCTGCGCGACAATACCGCCGCCACGGCCGCAATCCAGACCATCGGGGCGAGCCACATCAGCGACTCTCACGCGCCGCGCACAGGCTGCGGCGGGACGGGGCGCCCCCCGCGGGATAACGCCTCAAATCCAACCGAACGCTGCTGATGGGAGACGCTATACCACCACCACTCAGCGAGCACCAGAACCAGGACGAAAAGGATGACGAGATGTGAAAGCGAATGGGGCGCTCGTCTGCCATCGGCGAGACGGCCGGCGGGGGGCGGATGTGAAACACCGGTGGGGTCCTGGATCGGCGCCACGCCGCCCCAAGTCGAAACGCGCTGGGTCATGTCGGACTCCAGCGGATCGAAAAAGTTCACCGCGACGGTGACGTTAGTGGACCCCTGAGAGAAGCGGTAGGGTCCGGCCAGCGTGGTCGAATCGTAGCGCACGAGCGCGCCGTCGCTTTCCACGCGCTCCGTTGAGCCGTCCGGTCTTCGAACGATCACGGACCCGGGGCGGAAGAACGGAAGCGCCAGGGGCTCACCGGTGCTCTGTGCGGCGGTCGTCCCCATCAGCCAGCGAAGGCTGTTGAAGAACGCCAGCAACACCGGCGTGGAGGGCTCGCTGCTCGATGGATCAAACCAGACCGAGACGATCCGGCGATCATCCCGTTCATCCGCCACAATGATCGGCACCTTGCGACCGTTGACGAGCCCTGACACCACCGGGACGCCGGAGGCGCCTGCATGTGCTGAGAGGTTCAACGCCGCCGACACCGCATCGACCGGAGGGAAATAGGCGCTAATCGGGTGATCCGAAGCTGTCACCCAGTGACTGAGGATTGCCGGAGCGGATTGTACGATGCGACCCTGAGGCCCGATGGGCGGGTTAAACACCATGGCAGCGGTCGCCGATGAGAGGTCCTCTGGCCCATCCGCGATGATCACGGCGGCGCTTTCGGTGTGGGCGGAGGGCTGCCCAGGCGCGGGGGGCTCAAGGGTCCAGCTCAACGCTTGACAGGCCCCGAGCCATGCGGCGAGGGTGTTCCTGAACGGCGCGGATGAGGAGCGCACGATGATCGGCCGCGGAGCGCTGCGATGAAGATCGACCCAGGCTCGGTTGTCCACCTCCAGCCCATCCGGGCTCGCATGGAGCTCGATCTCGGCCAGCCCCGTCATTCCTTCCGGCACGCTGACCGACATCGCGCGTCTGGCGCGAGGGGCGAAGCGTTCGGTCGCCTCGGTAAACCGCTCGCCCTGCCGGGAGCCGCTCACGGTGACGGTTGCCGACTCGCCGGAAAAATTCTGGATCGTAATGATCACCCGCGCGTCCGACGGCGCGCAAAGCGGTCCCTCGGCATCGAGGCCGACGATCGCGATATTGGGGATCGGCTGTCCCACCGACACCCAGTGGAGCCCCCCGGGCATGCCCGGGGCCCGAGTCGAAGGATCGACGCGGTCGGCGCTGTGCGCGGCCGGTTGCGGTTCATCAGTCAACACCACCGTCTCATCCGGCGCCTCCGCAAGCAGCGCCCGTCCGATGCGCACGGCCGTCGCGAGCGAGCCGCCCAAGTGATTGACGCGAAGGCTGCGCAGGGCGTTGATGAGCGCGACGGCGTCGCTGCTCGGCTGCGGGGTGAGCGGGCTCACCGGCGAGGTCGTCACGACAAAGAATTGATCGGTCGGCGATTTACGCGCGATCCGGGCCGTGAGGGTCTGGGTGGCGAGGTCAAACGGGCTCGTCCCCCGCATCCGAGCCCCCATGCTGGCTGAGGTATCCAAGATCACGAGCGTGGTCTTCGCGCGCCGCTGCATCAGGACGGGACGGGTGAGCGCAAGGACGAGCCCGAGGAGGGCGCCGATCTGGAGCCAGAAGAGCCAATTGACCACAAGGTGCGTGCGGCGCCTCGGGGCGCGTTTCAGGAGATGCTCGAATGGGATCAGGCTGGGCACCTGCACCTGGTGACGGCTCGCAGCCAATCGCCAGAGCCAGAGCAAGACCGGAACGCTGAGGAGCCACAGGAGGGCGATCGGAGCGAGAAAAGACATCACACCTGTCAGCGCGTTTGCGAGTTGGCGCGTTCGCGCGTTCAACGCGCCAACGCGAGAACACGCCAACGCGCCAATGGATTATTCGAGGAAACCCCGAGCGGGTAACGTCTTGGTGATAAACGTCTCGAGCGGTTCGTCCAGCCGATGCCGCGCAAACGGGATGCCGTGCCGCTTACAGAACCGCGCCAACCGTTCGTTATGCTCGGCCACCGCGCGCGCCAACTCGGCCGGGCTGTACGCCAACTGGTGCGTGCGCCCGGTCTCGACGTCCACGAGTCTGCCGCCGCGCAGAAGCGTGGCGGGATGCAGCTCTTGCGGCGTGAGGACTTGGATGACCTTCACCTCGACGGTGCGCACCAGCAGCGTATCCAGCGCTCGAAAAAAATCGGCCGGCTGAGCCATCCCGTCCGTGAAGAGAATCGCCTGGCCGCCACGGATCCGCAGCGCGGCGGCGGCCCGCCGCATCCAATCCGCGAGGGCTACCTGGCCTTCCACGCGCTCGCGCTCGGAACGCTCTGCCATGCGGAACAGGTCGCTGCGTTGATGAAACCACGGGCTGGCCTCAATCGGACCAGGCTTCAGCCAACTCAACCGCATGTGGTGGTGCTCAGTCAACCCGATATAGCCCAGGCACACCGCCAGCTGGTTGGCCCGCTCGAACTTCGCCGCCGTCGGCAGCCCCATCGAGGCGGTCGCATCAACGATCAAGTCGACCGACAGCGCCACTTCCTCTTTATACGTCTTCACGAAGAGCCGATCCAAACGGGCGTAGAGGTTCCAATCGATGGCGCGGATGTCATCCCCGGGGGAGTACGGTAAGTAATCGGCGAACTCGACGGAGGAGCCGCGGCGGTTGATCGGGAATCGGCCGCCGAGCGCATTGCCGGCCCTGACCCACTTGACGGAAAGCTCCAGGGCCTCCAAGCGGTTAATCAGCGCGGGGGTCAACCAGGTCGTCGTCGCCATGACACTACCAACCGCTCCTGTGGCTCGAGGCTGACGGCCCTAGACTCGGGCCGGCGCGCTGATAGCAGCCGTGAGCCCCGGGCCGAGCGCGCGCTTTCGTTCGGGAGCGGTCAGCTCGGCGAGAATGTCGGTGGCGGTCCGCTTGTCCGCTTCCGCTTCAAACGAGAGCACCACGCGATGGCTCAGCGCAGGCAACATGACGCGATCCACGTCGTCATAGCTGACGTTGACCCGTCCATTCATGAGCGCCAGCACCTTCGCGCCCATGAGCATCGCCTGCGCGCCGCGTGGGGAGGCGCCGTAGCGCAAGAATCGCTTGGCGGGATTGTCCGAGCCGTCATCGATGGGCCGCGTCGCGGTGACCACCCGCACCACGTACGATTCGATGGGGCTGGCCACCAACACCTCGCGCACCAACCGCCTGGCGCGCAGGATCCAGGCCTGGGCCTCCTCGCGGGGCAACACCGGCTGCACGGACACCGCCTCAGCCGAGGTGGTTCGACGAATGACTTGCGAGAGCTCCTCGGGGGTGGGATACCCGACAAAGATCTTGAAGAGGAAGCGATCCAACTGGGCCTCGGGCAGTGGAAACGTCCCTTCCATTTCAATCGGGTTCTGGGTGGCCATGACGAAAAATGGCTCTTCTAATCGAAAGGTCGTGCCGGACACCGTCACCTGCCGCTCCTCCATCGCTTCCAGCAGGGCAGATTGGGTCTTGGGCGTTGCCCGGTTGATCTCATCGGTAAGCAGGATGTGCGTGAACACGGGGCCTTTGGAAAACTCAAACTGCTTGCGCCCGTCTCGATCGACGACCAGCTGCGTCCCCAGGATATCCGCCGGCATCAGATCAGGGGTGCATTGGATCCGTTTGAACGACAGCCCCAGCGCCTGCGCGAACGATTTCGCGAGCAGCGTCTTGCCCAATCCCGGCACCCCTTCCAACAGCACATGCCCACCGGCGAAAAAGGCGACCAGCAACCGCTCGACAACCTCCGCTTGGCCCACGATGACTCGGGCCAGCTCCTGGCGCAGCGCCGCCGCCGTGCTGCGGAATTCATCCGGATGAAGCGGCAGGTCTTTCATGGATTCGCCTGGTTGGGTTGCGCGCGCTGCTGCTGTAATCGGTCGAAGACGCTGCGGTACTCCGGCGGAACCACCTGGCGTGCGGCGCCGCCTTCCTCCGTCGGCTCATCCGAAAGCTGTGTGTCTTCGGGCGTGGCTTGGGGGGACGCGCTCGAGGCGCTACCGGTGGGCTGGCCAACCCCGCCCCCGGGCCGCTGAGTCTTGATCGAGGCGGCGTCGGTCTGCAACTGAATGGGCAGCGCCGCTCCGCCGCTTCGGTCCACCGCCGTCGGGGATTCGTAGAGCGATGGGTCCGTGCCGGTCCCTGCGCTGGGATGACTCTGGTCTTTGGCGTCGGCCAGTTGGGCCTGCAACTGCTGGAGCTCTCCGGAGACCTCCTTCAGCAACTGCTGAATCTCCGCCTTCAACGCCTCCTGATCGCCTGATGATTGACCGCTGCGTTGGCCCATCCCCTGCTGAAAAGACGAGGAGGCCTGAGCCGCCTGCGGCCCTCCGGCGAGATTGCGCGACTGCGCCTCGCTCGATTGGCGAGACGACTCAGCGGAACCGGCGGACCCTGGCTGCTCGCCGTCGCGGGCCTGCCGGTGGTCATCCGGTGAACCGCTCCGGTTGCGATCGGCGCCTCCGCCTTGTGCGTTCGCGTCCCGCTTCCCTTCAGCCTGCGCGCGTCCGCCGGAGGCCGATGGTTGCCGGCCTTGATCACCGCGACGTGAAGCCTCGGGGGCGTTCGCTTCGTCCTGAGGCGCCTGGGCTGCGGCTGGGGCCGTTTGCGCCGTGCTGCTTCGGGATAACTCCTCGCTGGCTCGGGAAGCGGCCTTCCCTTCCTGATCGCGCTGATCCATGGCTCGCGGCGATCCCGACTCACCACCCTGGCCGTGTTGCGATTGAGACCCGGCGGATGGATAATCCTGGCGCGTTCCTGCCTCATGCGATGACGAGGCCTGGTCGTGTTGGCCTTGCCCAGAGCCGTTCCGATCGCTCTTCGAGGAAGTCTGATTGACGCCTCCCGCCTGCCCCCCTCCGGCATTCCCCGTCGATGGAGAGGACTGCGCGCCTGACGGCTGCTGGCTCCCCCCTCCTGCGGAGGAAGAGGACTGGCCGTTTCCGCCGCCGGATGGTGAGGAGGGTTGCTGTCCTGAACGGGGTGGGGGTTGCGACGAACTCCCCTGTTGCTGAGGCGACGTCTCCGGTTGAGGCTGAGGAAGCGCCGCCTTCAGAAGCTGGGCCATCTGCATCCGAGCGCTGCCGCGTGGTCCTAGAACGAGGAGGCACAACAGCAGGATCGCTAGGACGACGGCGGTGCGATCCCATGGCCGTGGCACATGAGCCTGCTTGGTCTCACAGCGACGGGCGGTATCCGCAACTAAGAGCGGATAGAGGGGCGAGTGCGGGGCATTCGCGAACTCCGCAGCGGTCACCAATCGCTGCTCAAGCCCCAGCACGTGATCCAGATAGCGCGCGCCTCCTCGAGCAGCGATCCAACGGCGGCTCACCCACCAGGCCAGACCGGCGATCCACGCAACGGCCAGCCCTGCCGGCACGCCAACGCTCCAGAGCAGAGCGACCCGCCCTGCGCGCAGCCGCCAGGCCAACGCCCCCAGCACCCCGAGGCCGAGCGCAAGCCGCAGCGCAACGGTGGTTAGGAGCGCGCGGCGGTGCCGAGCGAGAAACCGCTGAAGCAAGACGGTGAGATCTGTTGTCGTCATGCGATGCTGCAGTTGCCGGGACGCGTACATAGGCGCTCTGCGCTCAAATCCTTGAGCCTGAGCGCGGCGTCACGGACCGCCACGCGCGTCCTGACGCCGTTACGGCATGTAGCGCACGTCGAAATGGCCGGGGAGGCGTCGACCGTTTTTCACGGATTCATCGATCCACACCCGCACGGGCTCGCCCTGCGGGGGATCGACCGCGTCATCAGGGCGAGGCGAACCGGACGCCATCTGTTCGCCGAGCTCTTTGCGCTCACGCTTCTCGGTGACTTTGTCGACCTGGTTCTGCACCAGCATCCCGGCGAGCAACCCCACCAACGCCCCGAGAGGCGCGCCGACGCCCGGGACAATCGCGGAACCCGCGATGGTCCCTGCCGCTTGGCCCACCTGAGCCGGAGGGATCCCCGCGCACCCGCCGGCAAGCGCAAGCGCTACGACACCGACGACCACGTGACGTCGCCTCATCTGCCACGTCATGCTACTCTAAAACCTTCCCCTTGACAAGTCGAGCACCCGTTGGAAGAATAGTGTGTAGCCATGTCGACACCCATCGAAGTGACGAATCTCACGAAACGCTACGATCTCGTCACGGCGCTTGATGCGATTTCCTTTCAGGTGCAGCCGGGTGAGATCATGGGCTTCCTTGGCCCGAACGGCGCTGGCAAAACGACCACCATGCGCATCCTCACCGGCATGATCGCTCCCACCGCCGGAACGGTCCGCATCGATGGTCTTGACGTCGCTGCCGCCCCCCTGGACGTCCGTCGTCGGATCGGCTACCTGCCGGAACACGTTGCGCTCTATCCCGAGCTTCGCGTCCAGGAATACCTGGCCTACCGCGCCCAGATTAAAGGCGTGCCCCGAAGGGAGCGCGGAGCGCGGGTCGCATCCGCCATGGAGCGGTGCGCCGTGATCGAGGTGTCTCGGAAATTGATCGGCCGGCTCTCCAAAGGGTACCGTCAGCGCGTGGCGCTGGCTGACTGCTTGCTGGGGCAACCCAAGATTCTCATCCTGGATGAGCCGACCATCGGCCTCGATCCGCACCAAATCCGCCAGACGCGAGATCTCATCACTGAGCTTGGCCGCACCGCCACCATCCTGCTCTCGACGCACATCCTGCCTGAAGTCGAGATGATCTGCCATCGCGTCGCGATCATCAACCAGGGCCGTATCGTCGCGGTGGACACCCCGGAGCAACTGCGGCACCGGCTCAGCGGCACGCAGGTCGTCCGCGTGCAGCTCCGGGGAGAACCCGGCGCCATCGAACCGGCGCTCAAAGAGCTGCCGGGGGTGGCGCGCGTCAGCACCGTCGGCCGCACCGATGGCGTCATCACCGTTGACGTGGAGACTCACGCTGGGGTGGATGTGCGCGAGGCGATCTCCCGCCTGGCGTCGGAGCGCCAGTGGCCGCTGCATGAGCTTTCACAGGTGCACGTCTCGCTGGAGGACGTCTTCATCCATTTGACGACGCACGAGGGCTGAGGCGCATGACGAACCTGCTGGCGTTAACCCCACGGGAGCTGAAGGCGTTCTGGTACTCGCCGATCGCCTACGTCGTGGGGATCGTCTTCCTCCTCCTGCAGGGGTGGATCTTCTGGCTGCTCGTCGCCGTCCTCAACGATCCCCGCGTGGATCCCTCCTGGACGATGTCGCAGTTTTTCTTCGGCGGCACCTTTTTCTACTGGTTCTCGGTGCTGATCATCACCCCGCTGTTGACCATGCGGACCTTCAGCGAGGAAAAACGCACCGGGACCATCGAGTTCCTGCTGACCGCGCCCGTGAGCGACATGCAGGTGGTGCTCGCGAAATTCCTCGGCGCCTGGCTGGCGTACATCCTGCTGTGGCTGCCGACGCTCCTGTTCTTCCTCGCGATGCGCTTCTTCACCCCCATGGATTGGGGCCCGGTCCTCACCGGCTATCTCGGCACGTGGTTGCTGGGGGGCGTGCTGATCGCCATCGGGGTCCTCGCCTCGAGCCTGACCCGCAATCAAGTCATCGCCGCGGTCATCTCGTTTGTCGCGATCCTGCTCTGTTTCTCCATCGGGATCCTGGATGTCTTCATCCGCGATCCACAGACGAGCAAGATGATCCAGTACCTCTCGCTCATGAACCATCTGCGCGATTTCTCCAAGGGCCTACTCGATACGCGCCCCCTGATCTTCTATCTGAGCCTGACCGCGATCTGCCTGTTCCTCACCGAACGGGTGATCAGCAGTCCCCGCTGGCGCTCCTAATGACTCCGCAGCCTCACGACGCCCCCCCACATCCCGAGCAGCCCGGGCGCATGAAGGGCGCGCGACGGCTGTTGCTCTCTCTCAACGTCATTCTCACGCTGGCGGTCTTGGGGGCGCTCTTCATCATGGTGAACTTCATCGCCAGCCGGCGCTACGCCCGGTGGGATCTCACGCGGCAGCGGATGGCCGTGCTGTCTGACAAAACCCTCCAGACCCTCAAGACCCTTAAAGAGCCGTTGACCGTCACGGTCTTCTATCAACCCACCAGCCGGTTGTATGACCTCATCACGGACCTGCTGAACGAATACGCGCGCGCCAATCCCCTCATCCGCGTGGAACGGGTCGATCCGGAACAGGACATCGCCAGAGCCAAACAACTCGCCAAGGAGTTCAAGATCGAGGATGCGAACGTCGTCGTCTTCCGGTCCGGGTCTCGCCAGAAGTACCTCGCTGATCCTGAACTGGCGGAGTACGATTACGCCTCGCTCCAATTCGGCGGCCAGCCCCGTGTGAAGGCGTTCAAAGGCGAGGAGGCCTTCACCTCGGCGATTGTGAGCGTGACGCAAGCCGCGTCCCCGCTGGCATGGATGATCACCGGCCATGGCGAAAAATCCGTGGAAGACGCAGCCCCCGCCGGATTATCCGACTTCAAGCACTACCTCGAACAGCACAACATGGTGGTGCAGTCGGTGACGCTGCTTGAGCGGACAGGCATCCCCGCCGAGGTGAAGATGATCGTCGTCCCCGGCCCGGCCCGGCGCTTCACCGAGACGGAACTGATTTCCCTGCAGGCCTATCTCCAGCAAGGCGGGCGGCTGCTTGCGCTGATTGATCCGCTCGATGACACCGGCCTGGACGGCTTGTTGGCGCAGTGGGGAATCGAGCTCGGAATGGATATCGTCGTCGACCCGGCACGCCAACTGCCGTTTGTCTCTGCGGCGAACCTCTTCGTCACCACGTACACCCACCATCCGATCGTCGAGAAGATGAAAATGCTCATGACGCTCTTCCCCTTGGCGCGATCCGTGCGGCCTACCCCGTCATTGCCGTCAGGGGTGGCCGTCACGCCGCTGGCCCTGACGTCAGACGAGGGGTGGGGGGAGCGGCAGACAGGCACCTCGACGTTTGAATTCACCGAGGGGAAGGACCTCAAAGGGCCGGTGTCCATCGCCGTAGCCGCTGAGCGCCCCGCCGCTGCCGAAGCCGGCGGGCAAGCGAAACCGACTCGCTTGGTCGTGATCGGCGACTCCGACTTCATCATCAATACCCAGCTCAGCAACGTCGGAAACCGGGATTTCTTGCTGGGCGCGGTCTACTGGCTGGCTGAGCAGGAACAGCTGATCGGCATTGGACCAAAAGCCCTTGAGTCGATCAAGCTCACCCTCACCGCCGCCCAACTCACGGCCACCTTCTGGTTCAGCGTGCTCACCCTACCCCTCGCCTGCGGCCTCCTCGGCGCTGGGGTATGGTGGATGCGCCGGACATGAACCGGGTGGTGTCCTAATTTGGTGGGTGACGCGGAGCCGGGGCCCCCACCTGCCAGCAGCCGACGACGGCGAGAGTCCGTCGCGGCGAGGACGGGTGGGGTGGCGCCTGCCTGCGCCGAGGCTTCGGCAGGCAGGCAGCGGGCCATCCGCCTG
>JACPXS010000145.1 GCA_016196415.1 Candidatus Omnitrophota bacterium | reverse complement strand
GGGATGGGGCCCGCCTCCGGATGTTTCGCCGGATTTGCCGAGTCAAACTTGACGCTCTTCATGGTGATGAGGTCGATCACGCCGACAAACGTGTCTTCGGCGCCCCAGGGAATCTCTAACGGCACGGCCCGGGCTCCGAGCCGCTCGCGAATTTCCTTCACGACCGCAAAGAAGTCGGCGCCGGTCCGATCCATCTTGTTGATGAACGCGATGCGGGGGACCCCGTACTTGTCGGCCTGCCGCCAGACGGTCTCCGACTGGGGCTCAACCCCCCCAACCGCGCAGAAGACCACGACGCACCCGTCCAAGACCTTCAGGCTGCGTTCCACCTCGGCCGTGAAGTCGACGTGGCCCGGCGTATCGATCAGATTAAACCGGTACTTGCGCCAGAAGCAGGTCGTGGCGGCGGCGGTGATGGTGATACCCCGTTCTCGCTCTTGGGCCATCCAATCAAGCGACGTGGTGCCTTCGTCAATCTCACCGATCTTGTGGATCCGGCCCGTGTAGAACAAAATTCGTTCAGACGTCGTGGTCTTGCCGGCATCGATGTGGGCGACGATCCCAAAGTTCCGGGTGTACGTCAACCGTTCTACCGATTCTTGACTGAGTTGCTGCGTGTCCGTCGCCATGGTCTTCAGTTGCGCGTTGGCGCGTTACGCCGTGAACGCACACACGCGAAACCCGCAAACGCGCCAACGGTCATCGATGTCACCAGCGATAATGCGCAAAGGCCCGGTTGGCCTCTGCCATCTTATGCGTTTCTTCCCGTTTCCGGACAGCCGCCCCTTCGCCTTTATAGGCGCTCAGCAGCTCATCAGAAAGCCGTTTCGACATGGGAGCGCCTTTGCGGGTCTTGGAGGCGTTGCGAATCCAGCGAATGGCCAGAGACAACCCCCGTTCGTGGCGCACTTCGATCGGGATTTGGTAGGTTGCTCCTCCCACCCGGCGAGCCTTCAGTTCGACGTGAGGGCGCACGTTCTCCACCGCTTTGTGGAATACCGTCAAGACGTCATTGGTGCCGACTGATGTTTTCAGCAGGTCGAACGCGTCATAGACGATGCGTTCCGCGATCGATTTCTCGCCGTCGCGCATCAGCATATTGATCGTTTTTTGCACAAGCCGGTTATTATACCGCGGATCGGGTGGGGTTTCTTGTTTCGCAACCCGTCGTCGTCTGCTCATCGGTGAGAACGGTTCCTGACCGCCTGCGCACGCATTATGCCGCCGGCGCTGCAGCCGGCTTGACCGCGGTTGGCCGCGGCCCAGCGGCCGCGCCGCCTTGCGGCTGTTTGGCGCCGTATTTTGATCTGGATTTCCGGCGTTGGTTCACCCCCGAAGCATCCAGGCTGCCTCGGACGATATGGTAGCGGACCCCCGGCAAATCTTTGACTCGTCCACCACGGACCAAGACAATCGAGTGCTCCTGGAGATTGTGGCCTTCGCCCGGGATATAGGCCGTCACCTCAATCCGGGTGGTTAACCGGACCCTCGCGATTTTTCGCAGCGCGGAGTTCGGTTTTTTCGGCGTCATCGTCCGCACCTGCACGCACACCCCCCGTCGCTGGGGAGACGCCTTGAGCGCCGGCGCTTTGGTCTTCTTGTGCAAGGCGCTTCGCCCATATCGGATGAGCTGGCTCACCGTTGGCATTACCGCAGCTCCAACGCACCACAGCATGCGGAATGGGGAATGCGGAATGGGGAATGAAAAGCGGATTCCGAACCCCGCAATCTGAATTCCGCATTCTCTGCGAACCACCGCACGCTCATGCTGCTTCACCTTCGGGTTGGGCTTCAGGTGCCGAAATGCCACCACCATCCGTTGAGGGTTCCAGCGGGAGCGGCTCAGGCCCCAGCTTGAGCATTTCGCCAACCCGGTTGGCGAAAAATCCCGTGCCCGCCGGCACGAGGTGGCCCATGATGACATTTTCTTTGAGCCCCACCAGAGGGTCCCGCTTCCCGCTTGTCGCCGCCTCAGTCAACACGCGCGTGGTCTCCTGGAAGCTGGCCGCGGCGATAAAGCTTTCCGTCGACAGGCTGGCTTTCGTGATGCCCAGGAGGGTAGGGGCACCCTGCGCCGGCTTGCCGCCTTTGGCCTTCACCCGCTCATTCTCTTGGGCAAACTTCCACTTGTCCGCCTGCATGCCGATCAGGAATTCCGTGTCGCCAGGATCATCGATCCGAACCTTCCGCAGCATCTGACGGACGATCACCTCAACGTGCTTATCGTTGATCTTCACGCCCTGCGAGCGGTACACCTCCTGGATCTCGTTCACCAGGTACTCTTGAAGGCGACGCTCCCCGCAGACGCGCAAGATGTCTTGCGGCACGATGGGCCCATCGGTCAACGGCGAGCCGCTCTGCACGTAATCACCTTTGTAGACGTTCAAGTGTTTTCCGTGGGGGATCAGGTACTCCTTCGTCATGCCCGAAGCGCTCTTGATGATGATCCGGCGCTGACCTTTCTTCGCGGTGCCGAAATCGACCACCCCGTCAATTTCAGCGATGATTGCCGGATCCTTCGGTCGGCGCGCCTCAAACAACTCCGCCACACGAGGCAAGCCTCCGGTGATGTCCTTGGTCTGGCTGATCTTCCTGGCCGTCTTGGCGAGCATGTCACCGGTTTTGACCGGCTGCCCTTCCTTGATGAGCACGTGCGCTCCAACGGGCAGGCCGTAGACCGCCAGCAGCTCCCCTTTCTCGGTTTCGATGACCACCTGAGGGTGGTAGTCGCCTTTATGCTCCACGATGACACGGTTCGTCAGGCCGGTCGCTTCATCGATTTCTTCCCGCATCGTGATGCCGGAGCGGAGATCCTCGAAGCGCACCACGCCGCCAAACTCGGTGAGGATCGGCGTCGTATACGGATCCCAGCGGACGACGAGGTCGTCTTTGGTCACCGCTTCGCCGTCTCCTTTGGCAATGACTCCTCCTTGCGGAATACGATGCCGTTCAAGTTCCCGCCCGTCAGGATCCACAATGGACAACTCCCCGTTGCGGTTCAGCACGAGGAGTTCGTCAGGCTTGGTCTTTACCGTTTTGAGGTTGTGGAATTTGAGCACTCCCTTGTACTTGGTCTTGATCTGGGACTGCTCGACCACTCGGTGCGCCGTCCCCCCGATGTGGAAGGTCCGCATGGTGAGCTGGGTCCCGGGCTCACCGATGGACTGGGCCGCAATGATGCCGACCGCTTCACCCAGCTCAGCCACCGATCCTGTGGCGAGATTGCGTCCGTAACATTTCGCGCAGACGCCCCGCTCGAACTCGCAAGTCAGGACGCTCCGGATGCGGATCTTTTCAATCCCGGCCTGCTCAATCCGATCGGCGGATTCCTCGGTGATCTCCTCATTCGCGTTCACCAGCACTTCATCGCTCACGACATCCACGATGTTGTCCAGCGCCACGCGGCCCACGATGCGATCCTTCAGAGGGACAATCTCCTCATCGCCTTCGCGAAGCGGGGTCACGAGGATGCCGTTGAGGGTGCCGCAATCGACCTCGGTCACGATGACCTCTTGGGCCACGTCGACCAGCCGCCGCGTCAGGTACCCTGAGTCGGCGGTTTTCAGGGCGGTGTCCGCCAGCCCCTTGCGCGCCCCATGGGTGGAAATGAAGTATTCGTGCACCGTCAGGCCCTCGCGGAAATTGGCGGTGATGGGGCTTTCGATGATGTCGCCGGAGGGCTTGGCCATCAGCCCTCGCATACCGGCCAGCTGCCTGACCTGTTGCTCCGACCCTCGGGCCCCGGAGTCGGCCATCATGAAGAGCGGGTTAAAGACCGCGAAGTTCTCCATCACATGATCGGACACTTCCTCAGTGGTGCGCATCCAAATGTCGATGATCTTATTGGAGCGCTCTCCATCGGTGATGAGCCCGCGTCGGTACTGACCCTCAACCTGCTCAACTTCTTTATGGGCCTTCGTCAGGATTTTGTCTTTGTCCGGCGGAATGACGAGATCCGCAATGGCAATCGACATGCCGGACCGCGTCGCCCACTCAAACCCTAGCGTCTTGAGGGCGTCCAGCAGCTCCACCGTGCGGCTGTGTCCACAGACCCGGTAGACCCGGGTGATCAGGTTGCTCAACCGGCCTTTGTCGATCAGCTCGTTGACGAATCGCACTTCCGGCGGCAGGACGAGGTTAAACAAGACCCGGCCGGGCGTGGTATCGTAGAGCTGCCCCTCCCAGCGCAACTTGACTTTCGCGTGGAGGTCGACCTGCTCGTCTTGATACGCCAGCACGGCTTCTTCAATATCGCTGAAGATCAACCCGTGTCCCTTGAGGCCGTCGCGCGACTTGGTGAGATAGTAACAGCCCAGAATGATGTCTTGGGTCGGCGTCACAATGGGTTTGCCGCTGGCGGGCGAGAAGAGGTTGTTGGAGGCGAGCATCAGGAGGCGGGCTTCGAGTTGCGCTTCGATCGACAGCGGGACGTGAACGGCCATCTGGTCGCCATCGAAGTCCGCGTTGAAAGCGGTGCACACCAGCGGATGCACCCGGATGGCCTTGCCTTCGATCAGGATCGGCTGAAACGCCTGGATGCCCAGTCGGTGCAACGTCGGGGCTCGGTTCAAGAGGACCGGGTGGTCTCTGATGACCTCATCGAGGATGTCCCAGACTTCCGTCCGCTCTTTTTCTACCATGCGCTTGGCCGTCTTGATGGTTTGGGCAAACCCTTGTTCCCGGAATTTCCGGATGATAAACGGCTCGAACAATTCCAGGGCCATTTTCTTGGGAAGTCCGCACTGGTGGAGCTTCAGCTCCGGCCCGATCACAATGACGGAACGTCCTGAGTAGTCGACCCGCTTCCCAAGCAAATTCTGTCGGAACCGGCCTTGCTTGCCCTTCAACATGTCCGCCAGCGACTTCAGCGGCCGGTTCATCGGTCCCAGCACCGGGCGGCCGTGGCGGCCGTTGTCAAATAGCGCGTCCACCGCCTCCTGGAGCATCCGCTTCTCATTGCGGATAATGATCTCCGGCGCCTTCAGTTCGATGAGTTTCTTGAGACGGTTGTTGCGGTTGATGACGCGCCGGTAGAGATCGTTGAGGTCGGAGGTGGCAAATCGCCCTCCATCAAGGGGGACGAGCGGGCGAAGATCAGGAGGAATGACCGGAATAACTTTCAAGATCATCCACTCCGGTTGGTTGCCGCTCTTGCGGAAGGCTTCGATAATTCGCAGATTCCTGGCGATTCGCTTTTGGGCCTGTTCAAGCTTCTGGCGCTGGAGCTCTTTGTGCTGGGCGCGCGCCATCTGATTCAAATCGAGGTTCGCCAGCAGGTCATCAATCGCCTCGGCGCCCATCTTGGCGGTGAAGCTCTTGCCGTACGTCTTCAAGGCTTCCTGGTAGCGCTCCTCCGTCAGGATTTCTCGGAGTTTAAACGGCGTGCCCCCTGGATCCGTGACCACAAACGCCTCGTAGTAGAGCACCCGCTCGAGCTCTCGCATGGTCATATCGAGCAGGGCGCCCACCCGCGACGGGACGCTCTTGAAGAACCAGATGTGCGACACCGTCGCGGCCAACTCGATGTGTCCCATCCGCTCACGGCGGACCTTGGAGTGGGTGACCTCGACGCCACACCGATCGCACGTGATCCCCTTATGCTTGATCTTCCGGTATTTCCCGCAGTTACACTCAAAGTCCTTGGTCGGGCCGAAGATTCGCTCACAGAACAGCCCGTCTTTTTCCGGCTTGAGCGTGCGGTAGTTAATCGTCTCCGGCTTCTTCACTTCCCCTTTCGACCAACCCCGAATGACTTCGGGGGAGGCCACCCGGATCGTAATCGCGTCAAACACGTTGACTTCATCAAATAAGGTCATCGTGGTCATGGCGTGGCCTTCGCGGAATCAGAGGGCGGGGAGGTTGCCGCACGCTTCGATGAGGGCTTGGTTTCCGCGCGTTGCCCGTTCGGCAGCGAAGCGCCAAACGGCGACGTCGGTTGCTCCAGCTCGCGTTTCACCAGTTTTTCAAACAGCTCCTCTCCTGTGACGACATGCTCGCGGCGCTCCAGCCGGACATCCAGGCTGAGCCCTTGAAGTTCCTTGACGAGCACGTTGAAGGACTCAGGAACCGACGGGGCCAGGGCGTGCTCGCCTTTGACCACCGCTTCATAGGCCCGTGTGCGCCCAAGGACGTCGTCGCTCTTCACCGTCAGAAGCTCTTGCAAGGTGTAGGCCGCGCCGTACGCCTCCAGCGCCCAGACTTCCATTTCGCCAAACCGCTGGCCGCCAAACTGCGCTTTCCCTCCGAGCGGCTGCTGCGTCACCAGCGAATACGGACCGATGGAGCGCGCGTGGATCTTGTCATCCACCAGGTGGACGAGCTTGATCATCTGGAGGTATCCCACGACGGTTTCCTGATCAAACGGCTCTCCGGTAAACCCATCGCGCAACCGGATCTTTCCGTTCAGGGGGAGTTTGGCTCGCTTGAGCTGCTCGTGAATCTCTTCCTCGGTGGCGCCGTTAAACACCGGGCTGACGGCATGGAATCCCAGCACCTTTGCCGCCCAGCCGAGATGGGTTTCCAGGAGCTGGCCCACGTTCATCCGTGAGGGAACCCCCAGCGGATTGAGGACGATTTCAACAGGGGTGCCGTCCGGCAGGAGGGGCATGTCGGGGTCCGGAAGGATCTTGGCAATGACCCCTTTGTTGCCATGGCGGCCGGCCATCTTATCGCCGACTTGGACCTTCCGCTTCGAGGCGATCTGGACCACCACCCGCTTCAGGACACCCGGGGGCAGCTCATCTCCGCGTTTAATCTTGTCGATTTCTAAATCCTCTTCCGCGCGCAGCTCGCGGATGGACTCATCGAAGAATTCGGCCACCCGACGAATTTCCGCTTCCAGGGCAGGCTCATCGTGGAGCTTGACGTCGCTGAAATCGCAGCGGCTGAGTTTGTTGACATCGCTGAGTTTCACCGTCCGCCCCGCCTCGATGAGCGTATCCCCGGAATCGAGCTCGCACAACGATGCGGCAAGCTTCTTCCCTTCCAGGAGTTTGACAAGCTTCCCAAGCCGCTCCTCGGCGAGACGGGCGATCTGGACCCCGTACTGTTTCCGAATGGCTTCGATCTGCTCATGTTCTTGTTGCTGCTCGGGCTTCGATTTTGGCCGCGCGCCTTTGCGCGTCAGGATCTTCACATCAATCACGATGCCTTCAACGCCTGCCGGGACGCGTAGGCTGGTATCGCGAACGTCTTCCGCCTTCTCGCCAAAAATGGCGCGCAGCAACTTCTCCTCCGGGGTAAGCTCGCTCTCGCTCTTCGGGGTCACCTTGCCGACCAGCACGCTGCGGGGTCCGACCTCCGCCCCGATGCGGACAATCCCCTGCTCATCAAGATCTTTGAGCGCCTCTTCGCCGATGTTCGGAATGTCGCGCGTGATTTCTTCATTGCCAAGCCGCGTCTCGCGGGCTTCCATTTCAAATTCCTCGATATGAACCGACGTGAAGGTATCGTCTTTCACGAGCCTCTGGCTGATGAGGATGGCGTCCTCAAAGTTGTACCCGCGCCATGGCATGAACGCCACCAGGACATCCCGTCCCAGCGCCAACACGCCTTGGCTGGTTGCTGGGCCATCGGCAATCACCTGCCCTGCCTTGATTTTGTCTCCCGGTTCGACGGTGGCGCGTTGGTTGAGGCAGGTGTTCGCGTTGGAGCGCTGGAATTTTTTGAGTTCGTAGGTATGGCGACCGATGACGATACGCCGGGCATCGGCGTAGCTGACCACGCCGTCTTCTTTCGCGACCACGCACGCTCCAGCATCCACCGCAACGCGGTGCTCGATCCCCGTGGTGACGAGCGGTGGTTCAGTGGTCATCAACGGGACCGCTTGGCGTTGCATGTTAGATCCCATCAAGGCCCGGTTGGCATCATCGTGCTCAAGGAAGGGAATCAGGGCGGCAGCGATACTCAGGGTCTGGTTGGGGGAGACGTCCATGTACTCGATTTGCGATGGGGGGATCCGAACGATGTTTCCGCGATGGCGACAGCTGGGGGCCTCTTCCACGAATCGATTGCTCTTCGTGAGCGGGCTGCTGGCTTGGGCAATGGTATGCCGATCCTCGAGATCGGCGGTCAGGTAGTCGATGTGGTTGGTGACGACGCCGGCCTGAACTTTCCGGTAGGGGGTCTCAATAAACCCGTGTTCATTGATGCGGGCAAACACGGTGAGGCTCGAGATGAGCCCGATGTTGGGCCCTTCTGGCGTCTCAATGGGGCAGATCCGCCCATAGTGAGACGGGTGGACGTCCCGGACTTCAAAGCCCGCCCGCTCTCTTGAGAGCCCGCCGGGGCCTAGGGCTGAGAGCCGTCGCTTGTGCGTGAGCTCCGCCAAGGGATTGGTCTGATCCATGAACTGCGAGAGCTGTGAGCGCGCGAAGAAATCGCGCACCACCGATGCCACGAGCTTGAAGTTCACGAGGGTATGCGGCATGACCTTCTCAAGGTCATAGACCGCCATCCGCTCTCGGATGGTCCGCTCAAGGCGCTCAAGCCCGACCCGGAATTGATGGTAGACCAGCTCGCCGACCGAGCGGACGCGCCGATTTCCCAAATGATCGATGTCGTCGATCTCGCCTTCCCCGCGGCGCAGTCCCAGAAGGTAGGTGATGACCTGCACGATGGTGTGTCCGCTCAGCAGTCGAGACGCAAGCGGCTCATTCATCCCGAGTTTTCGGTTGAGCACGTAGCGGCCAACGTTGCCGAGATCATAGCGGCGCGGATCCAAAAACAGGCGCTGAATGAGCGTTTCCGCCGAGGGAAGGTTCACGAGATCGCCCGGGCGGAGCCGGCGGAAAATGTCCAGGAGCGCTTCTTGGCGGTTTGTCGTGTGGTCTTTTTCCAGGGTCTTCAGGATTTCGATGGGCGCATCGCTCACCAGCTTGAGCTCTCGCTTTCCGCTTTGCCAGATCGTGTCGAGCCATTCCTCGGTGATCTTTGTGCCGGCCCGGAGCACCAGGCGCCCGGTTGCGCCATCGGCGATCCGCTCCCCCAGGAAGCTCCCCACCAACGGCTTGAGGTCAGCCGGATCGCTGAAACTCACGGTTTCGGTCTTGCCAAACGCGTTCAGGATATCCTCATCAGTCGAATAGCCTAACGCCCGCAGCAAGATGGTGCCGACAATCTTTCGCCGACGGTCGATGGACACATGGAGCACATCGGTCATGTCGAAGTCCAGCTCCACCCAGGCGCCCCGGTACGGAATCACCCTCGCGGAGAAGAGCCGCTTGCCGGTCGGATGCACGGTGACTTCACAGGTGACCCCCGGGGACCGGTGGAGTTGGCTTACCACCACCCGCTCATCGCCGTTGATGACAAAGGTGCCCACGTCGGTCATGAGCGGGATTTCGCCGAAATAGACTTCTTGCTCTTTTGCGTCTTTCGGTCCGATGAGCCGCAGCTTGACTTTCAGCGGCGCGGCATATGAAAGCCCATTGCGAAGGCATTCGTTCACCGTATACTTTGGCTTGCCTAATGTGTAGTGGATGAACTCGAGCCGGTAGGTTTTATCCGGGCTCTCGATCGGGAAGGTTTCCAAGAAAGCGGCCTGCAGACCAACGCTCTGCCGTTTGTGCTTCTGCACATCGAGCTGGAGAAAATCCCAGTAGGAACGTTTTTGCACCTCAACGAGATCCGGCGGTGCCAGGCCTTCAGTGAGTTTTGCAAAGCTGACCACTTTACTCATCGGACGTCATCCACCTCGCAGTACGGTCGCTTACTTCAGCTGCACGGTCGCTCCGGTGGCTTCCAGCTTCTTCTTGATCTCCTCCGCCTCTTCCTTCTTGACGCCGGTCTTGACCGGCTTGGGGGCCGACTCCACGAGATCCTTCGCTTCCTTGAGGCCAAGGCTGGTCACGCTGCGAATCTCCTTGATGACCTGAATCTTGTTGGCGCCAGCATTGGCGAGAATGACATCGAAGGAGGTCTGTTCCTCGGCCGCCGGCGCGCCCGCACCCGTCGCCGCGACAGGACCGGCCGCCACGGCGACTGGTACTGCCGTGATGCCGAACTTGTCGCGCATCGCCTTCGCGTAGCTGGCCAGTTCGATCGCCGTCATCTCTTCGGTCAGCTTGAGCGCATCCCCCACCCGCTTCGTGAGCGTCTCAGCCATTGTCACGATTCCTCCTGTTGAGTGTTCATGTGTCCTTGTGTGACTCACACAGGGCCCGCTGACGGCGGAGCCTGCTCCGTTGACGATCCGGATGTCGGGGTTGGTGGCGCAGGGATGACTGCCGCCGAAGATGCCGGCGGCGGCTCCTGTTGCCGCTGCTGAGTGCGCTGTTCCACGGCGTCCATGACATCCCCGATCACCTGCTCAATGGTGCCGATGAGATTGGCGATAGGCGCCTCGACCGTCGCCACGACCTGAGCCAGGAGGATCGGCTTGGGCGGCAGCTGGGCCAGCGCCTCGACGCGCGGTGCATCGAGCAACTGTCCTTCAATGATGGCCCCGCGGAGTGCGACTTGCTCCTCATGGGTCTTGCGAAATTCGACAAGGAGTTTCGCCGTCTGCAGCACATCCGCTCCGGAGAGCACAAACCCCACCGATCCCTCCAACAGCTCAGCGAGCCCTGGAAGCTGGAGCCGTTGGACGGCCCGGTGCCCGAGACTCCGTTTGATGACCAAGAGTCGCGACTGCGTCGTCGACAACCTCTGGCGCAGGGTATCGGCCTCTGGAGCGGACAGGCTCTTGAGCGAGGTGACAAAGACGTTTGGTCGCTGGGAGAGTTGGGTGGTCATTTCCTCAACGACGGATTCCTTGACAAACTGGCCGACGTTCGCCATCGCTATTCTTCTTGTGAGCTGTCGGCTTCAAGCCCTTCGATCTTCAACGGAATGCCGGGGCTCATGGTGCTGGACAGGCTCATCCGCCGGATCATCCGGCCCTTGACCGTTGAGGGCCGCGCTCGGACAATGGCGTCCATGGCCGTACGGCTATTTTCGACAAGCTGCTGCGCCTGAAACGAGCGCTTGCCGATCACTAGATGGATGTTGGCCAGCTTATCCATTTTGAATTCGACTTTCCCTTGCTGAAGCTCTTTGATCGCCTTGGCCACGTCGGGAGTGACGGTGCCCGCTTTCGGGTTGGGCATTAATCCCCGGGGCCCGAGAATCTTGCCGAGCCGCGATACCTCCCGCATGAGATCCGGGGTGGCCACCGCTACGTCAAACTCAAGCCATCCGCCCTGAACCTTTTCCACGAGATCCGCCGCGCCCACCACATCCGCCCCCGCTTCTTTGGCGCGAAGCTCATCCTCGCCTTTACAGAAGACGGCCACCCGCCGGGTCTTGCCGGTTCCATGCGGAAGTGTCACGGTTCCTCGCACCACCTGGTCGGTTTTTTTTGGATCAATGGTCAGCGAGACGGAGAGCTCGACACGTTCGTCAAATTTCACCGCCGGGAGGTCCTGTAAGAGGGCCACCGCTTGATCGAGGGCGTACGCGGTCCCCCGTTCCACCAGCGCAGCCGCTTTCGCAAACCGTTTGCTCGACATCGGCTCGCGCTTAGTCCGCCACATCGATGCCCATGCTGCGCGCGGTTCCTGCCACCATGCTGGCCGCCGCGTCAAGGTCATGGGCGTTGAGGTCTTGCTGTTTCTGCTTGGCGATTTCAACAAGCTGGGTCCGACTGACCTGACCGGCCTTTTCGCGGGGCGTGTTTCCAGAAGCCTTGGCGATCCCACAGGCCTGCTTCAACAGGATTGACACCGGCGGGCTTTTCACCACGAAGGTAAAGGAGCGATCTTCATAGACGGTAATAATGGCAGGCAAGATTAAGCCTTCTTTGCCCTTGGTCATCTCGTTGAACTTCTTACAGAACTCCATGATATTGACCCCATGCTGCCCAAGCGCCGGGCCAACCGGCGGCGCAGGGTTCGCCTGTCCGGCCGGGCAGTAGAGCTTGATCATGGCTTTAACCTTCTTGACTGCCATTTGTGTAACGAAGCGCCTACGTCGCGAAGTGGCGCAGCCGCCACCTGCCATTTAACCGCATCACGTGCCTCGTGTTGTCGAACCGCATCGTCCAGCCCACTCAGCCACGTTGCCACTGCGCCACTTCTACAGGCGTTCAACCTGCCAGAACTCCAACTCCACCGGCGTTTGCCGGCCAAAAATTGACACCAAGACCTTCAACTTCCCGCGAGCGATGTTCACTTCCTCGATGACGCCGCTGAAATTGGTAAACGGCCCCTCAATGACCCGCACTCCTTCCCCTTTCTGGAACGTCACCCGAGGGGTCGGCTTATCCTTGCGCTCCTCAGTCTGCCGGAGGATTTCCGCCACCTCGTCTTGCGACAACGAAACCGGACGTCGGCCCGCTCCAATAAACCCAGTGACGCCAGGGGTCGTGCGGACCAGATGCCAGCTCTCGTCCGTCATCTCCATTTCAACCAAGAGGTAGCCGGGGAAAAATTTCCGCTCGGAGATCCGTTTCTTGCCGCCTCGGACTTCCGTGACTCGTTCGGTCGGGACCAAGACGGTGCCAACGCGTCCTCCAGCCAACCCTTGCTGGATCTTGCTCTCCAGGCTGCCCTTGACTTTCAGCTCCTGCCCGGTTTGGGTGTGGATGATATACCACTGTTTGATTCCGGTCGACTCAGTGACCACGGCAGGCTCGCCTCGTGACAATGACACTACGCCTCTGTCTCAATCAGTTCGGGTCACCCGGGGAGGAAGCCTGGGCGAATGTTCACCGCAACAGAAGTTGCGCGGCTTTGGATAACACAAAATCGCAGATGCTGATGAAGCTGGCCAGCAACACAACGCCGACAAAGACGACAACGACCGAACCAAACAACTCGCTGCGGCTCGGCCAGGATACCTGTTTCAGCTCTTCACGGACGCTGAGCAAAAACCCTGCGACGCGCGACAAGGGCGCTGCCATTACCACGCCGCAACCCTCACAGCTTCCGGCACGCCCCTTCCCGCCGCATCGAACGGTGGCAGGAGCGGCAGGAGTCGAACCTGCAGTCCCGGTTTTGGAGACCGGTGGTTTGCCATTAACCGACGCTCCTTTGCCAAGCGGTCCATGATCATTTGGTCTCTCGATGGAGCGTATGCTTGCGGCACCACTTGCAATACCGGTTCAATTCCAGTCGATCCGGGACGTTCTTTTTGTTCTTGCTCGTATGATAGTTGCGCCGCTGGCACTCTGTGCATGCCAGCGTCGCTTGGTCCTGTGCCATCGTCAGTGTCGAGTGCGGAGTGCGGAGTGCGGAGTGCGGAGTGCTGGTCGGCGGTGCGCCACTCGCCACTCGCCACTCATTTTACGATCTCGGTGATCACGCCGGCCCCAACGGTCTTGCCCCCTTCGCGGATGGCGAAGCGCTGCTCCGGCTCCAGCGCGACCGGCTGCAGGAGCGCCACCGTGAGGCTGAGGTTGTCCCCGGGCATGACCATCTCGGTCCCCGCGGGGAGCGTGACATCGCCGGTCACATCGGTGGTCCGGAAGTAGAACTGCGGGCGGTAGCCCTTGAAGAACGGGGTGTGGCGGCCGCCTTCTTCCTTCGTGAGGCAGTAGACGTTGGCCTTGAAGCCGGTGTGGGGGGTGATGCTCCCCGGGGCGGCGAGGACCATCCCGCGCTGGAGGTCGTCCTTCTCGATCCCGCGCAAGAGGACCCCGAGGTTGTCCCCGGCGAGCCCCTCCTCCAGGAGCTTGCGGAACATCTCGATGCCGGTGACGACGGACTGCCGGGTCGGCTTCAGGCCGACGAGGTCCACGGTCTCCCCCACCCGGACCTTGCCGCGCTCGACCCGGCCGGTCCCGACGGTGCCGCGCCCCGTGATCGAGAAGACATCTTCGATGGACATGAGGAAGGGCTTCTCGGTCGCCCGGGTCGGGGTCGGGATGGCCGTGTCGATGGCGTCGAGGAGCTTCAGGATCGCGGGCGCCCCGAGGGGTCCCGCCTCCCCCTGGGCGGCGAGGAGGGCGCTGCCGCGGATGATCGGGGTCTGCTCGCCGGGAAAGCCGTACTTCGTCAGGAGCTCGCGGACCTCCAGCTCGACGAGATCCAGGAGCTCCGGGTCCTCCACGGCATCGACCTTATTGAGGAAGACGACGATCGTGGGGAGCCCGACCTGGCGGCCGAGGAGGATGTGCTCGCGGGTCTGGGGCATGGGGCCGTCGACCGCGGAGACGACGAG
>JACPXS010000144.1 GCA_016196415.1 Candidatus Omnitrophota bacterium | reverse complement strand
CATGGAGAGCACGCACTCGAGGGGGAGCAGGTAGTTCATGATGGTGAACACCGATTTCTTGATCTCTCCCGCGTAGCTGGTGCCGCCGATCAAGACGAGTTTCTGGCCGAAGTGCACGATGATGAAGGTGGGGGAAGCGGTCCCATCCCGGTTGGGATCCGCTTGAAAGTTCGGGGCATGGAGGACGGTGCACTCGGGGTGAACGACCGCGCCGCCCCCCCTGGCACTCGGGGCGGGGGCGAACATCGTCCGAGCAAACACGCTATGCCACGCCGTCTCCGTGATGACCCGAATCGGGCGTTGGTAGGCCGGCTCGGCGCCGACGACGCAGTCCTGCACAAAGAGATCCTTGCCTTGGAGGGAGGACAGCAGCCGCGCGTGGAGCTGTTCGAACCGCCGCGTATCAAACGGGCGGTTCACCTTGCCCCACCAAATCCGCTCCGCGCTTGAGGGCTCCTGGACGATAAACTTGTCGTTGGGAGATCGGCCGGTGTGCGGTCCTGTCCTCACCACCAACGCGCCCCCCTCAGCCACTTGGCCTTCCCGTCGGCGGATCGCTTCTTCATAGAGGAGAGGCACCTCAGGGTTCCAGAAGACGCGGCCGGGGTTTCGGATCCCGTGGCGCGCCATATCAGGACCTTGCCTGGCCGAACTTCCAGCGGGCCCTCCAGCATTGTGGTGAGCGGCTGGTTCTGCGTGCGGCATCGTGTAGTCCTCCGAATGGCGTGTGGCGGCGAGTCTACTGCGAACGGCAGACCGAGCCTATGACGCGTGTCCTATTATACGTGATCGACAGGTGTTAGACGTCAATGGTTCGGCGTGGGCTGCGGGGATACGTGGCGGTGGGCGGGACTCCGGAGGCGGGAGCGGTGTCGACAGGGCGGGGGGTTCGGGGAATGTGGCGCGGACTCAACGTTGGTTCTCGATCTCTGGCCCGGCTTCAGGCTCCTCATCCCACCCAAGCCCTAACGCGATCTTGCACTCTTCCGAGGCCATCGCGTGCGGATCCCAGGGCGGCGTGAAGACCACATTCACCACGGCCGACTTCACCCCGGGCAGCGCCGTCAGGGCGCGTTGCACGAGCGCCTTGAGCTGCGGGCCGTACGGGCAGAACGGCGAGGTGAACGTCATGGCCAGCTTCACTTCATCCCCATCTGGGTGCGGATTGATTTCTGCCCCATAGATGAGTCCGAGATCCACGATCCCAAGATGGAGCTCGGGATCCTCGATCGGCTTCAGCGCCTCCATCACCTGCTGTTCAGTGACTGGCATCGTGATCCCTCTTCTCCTCCCGGCAACTCAAAAGTCCAAACGCAAAAGGTAAAACCACAAGGCAAAATTTAACATTTTGAATTTTCACTTGTGGTTTTGCCTTTTTCCTTTTGACTTTTACCTTCTCCTCGATACTGTGTGAGCCCTTGTTCCACCACATTCCAGGACAGGGCCGCGCACTTGATGCGCACCGGAAATTTCCTCACCCCGGCCAGCGCCTCCAAATCGCCCAGGTCCGTCGCGGGATCCGGAGCCTGGCCGCGCATGAACGCTTTCAACGATTCGATCAACTGGGTGGCCTGGCCGATGGTGTAGCCTTCCAGTTGCGCCGCCAGCATCGACGACGCCGCTTGGCTAATGGCGCAGCCCTTCCCCTGAAACCGGACCTGCGTAATCCGGTCGTCGTCCAACATCAGATGAAAGGTGAGCTCGTCACCGCACAGCGGATTCGCGCCGTTGGCGCTGATCTGGGCGCCGGCCAGCGTTCCGGCATGCCGGGAGCGCTTAAAATGATCCAGGATGACGTCCCGATAGAGCTCGTCCAGTTGCTCAATCATGTTCCGACGCGGGCCGGCCTGTTGAAAAACACTTGCGCCGATCGGATGGCGTCCGCAAGCTGATCCACCTCCTCCAGACTGTTATAGAGGTAGAAGCTCGCCCGGGCGGTTGCGGCCACGCCCAAGCGACGCATCAGGGGTTTGGCGCAATGGTGGCCGGCCCGGATCGCGACCCCCTCCGCGTCAAGGACCGTGCCCACGTCGTGCGGATGCAGTCCCTCGAGATTGAAAGAGACCACGCCTCCGCGATCGGCCACAACGAGGGACGGGCCGTAGAGCGTCATCCCCTCCAGGCCGCTCAACCGGCTGATCGCGTAGGCGGTCAGCTCTCGTTCGTGCGCGTGGATGCGATCAAGCCCGACCCGCTGCAGATACGCCAAGGCTTCTCCAAACGCGATGACATCGGCGATGTTCGGGGTGCCCGCCTCAAATTTCCACGGGATCTCATTCCACGTCGAAGCGGTGAGCTGAACATCCGCGATCATCTCGCCGCCCCCCAAAAACGGCTCCATCGATTCCAACAGCTCCTCGCGGGCATACAAGACCCCCACCCCCGTGGGCCCAAGCATCTTGTGCGCGGAGAACGCGAACGCATCGCAGCCGAGTCGCTGCACATCCACCGGCAAGTGGGGAGCGCTCTGCGCGCCATCCACCACGACGAGGGCCCCGCGGCGATGGGCGCGCTCGACGATCTGGTCAATCGGGTTGATGGTCCCCAGCACATTGTACATCTGCGTGATGGCCACAAGTTTGGTGCGCGATGACAGGAGATCGTCGAGCTGGTCGAGCCGAAGCCGGCCGTCATCCGTGATCGGCACAAAGGCCAGCCGGGCTCCCGTCGCGCTCGCGAGCAACTGCCAGGGCACGAGGTTGGAGTGGTGCTCCATCTCGGAGAGCAGAATCTGATCGCCGGCCTTGAGATGGGCGCGGCCCCACGCGTGGGCAAACAGATTGATGGCCTCGGTGGCGTTTCGCGTAAACACGATGCTGCGCGCCGAGGAGGCGTGAAGCGCGTGCGCGGTTTGCTCCCGCACGGCCTCGTACGCCTCGGTCGACTCCTCAGCCAGCGTGTGGATGCCGCGATGGATATTGGCGTTGGAGTGGCTGTAGTAGTGCGTCAGCGCCTCGATCACCTGGCGGGGCTTTTGGGTCGTCGCGGCGTTGTCCAGATAGACGAGCGGCTTGCCATGCACCGTGCGGCTGAGGATGGGGAAATCTTGTCGGATGCGCTGAACGTCTAATGCCATTGGCTGACGTCGACCTTCACGGCTCCGCCTTCGACTTTCACTGGATACGAATGAACCGGCACGGCGGCCGGCAGGCATAACACCTTGCCGGTCCTGACATCGAAGCGCGCGCCATGACGCGGGCATTCGATCGCATCGCCCTCAAGCCATCCATCCGCCAACGGCCCGTCGTCGTGGGTGCAGGTATCATCGATCACGTAAAATCCCTCCGCGGTGCGGCAGACCAACAGATGCCTGTCCTGGACTTGGACCGGCTTGAACTGCCCCACCTCAATGTCGTTCGTCGTTGCGACGGGAACAAAGGGATCTGCCATGGAGCCTGAACGCTAGGGATGCAACCCGCCTTCGATCTCCTCACGTAACCGCTCCTGCAACGGCTCAAACGGGATCTGCCGGATCACCGGCTCCACGAATCCCATGACGATAAGCCGCTCGGCTCTCCGGCGCGGCACGCCGCGCGACATGAGGTAGAACGCCTGCTCCTCATCGATGGGCCCGACGGATGCGCCGTGCTTGCATTGCACGTCGTCCGCCAAGATCTCCAGCATGGGAATGCTTTCCGCCTTCGCCGTGTTGCTCAACAACAGGTTGTGGTTGGCCTGGTACGCATTGGTCTGCTTGGCGTGTTTGGCGATCCGGATCAACCCCGTGTAGACCATCCGGCTGGCATCCTGCAACGCCGCCCGAACCTGCAACTCGGAGGTGGTGTGCGCGGCGGCGTGGTCTTGAAGCGTGTGCTGGTCGATATGCTGCGTGTCGTGGCCGAACACAAACCCATCGAGCCGGCTTGAGGCGTGTTCGCCGACGAATCGGGTCACGATGTGCGCCTTGGACAGCGAGGCGCCCAAATTCAGGTTCGCCATCGTCAAGGTGGCCCCGCGGGCCAACGTGGCCCGCTGAAACAGAAACTCCCGAGCGCTTGCACCCCAGCGCTGGAGCCGGACATACTGGACGCTCGCATCCGGCTCAAGCACTAGCTCGATGCGCCCATTGATTAGATGGGGCGCTGTGGCTCCTACGGCGTCCACGCTCACATATTCATCGATGAGCACCACGGAGCTGCCCGCGCCTACCGTGATGATCGTCAGCGGGAAGAGCGCGCGTTTCGCCGAGGCCGAGAGCAGGTGGATGAGGCGCACCGGGCGGGAGATGGAACGGTGCGCCGGCACCTGAATGCACAGATCCTCATGGTGGAAGGCGGTGTTCAGCGTGGAGAGCTTCTGCTCCGCCTGCGTCAGGCCATCGGCTTCGAGGATGTTCCGAATCACATCGGGGCGCGTGTGCGCCACCGGGGTGATGTCGTCGACCGTCAGGCCCTGGGGTCGTTCATCGGTCAGCCACGCGCCGCCGGCGCGCACGAGGAGCTGCTCCCCGCCAAGCGGGCGGGTGAGATCGTTCACCTGGGCGTCGGAGAGCGGGAGGGTTTGAAGGAGCGCCGGCGTCGACGCCGCGCAGTGGCGCATGGGATCCAGCAGCGACACATCGGTGCGGCGCCACACGTCGTCGCTCGCCTGCGGCCAGGGCAGTTCCAGATGTTGCGCCAGGGCGTTCCGGCGCAGCTGGGTCAGCCACGCAGGCTCCTGGAAGTGCCGCGCGAGTTGGTCAATCGTTGTGGGACCCAGCGGTTCCGGCATCTGTGAAACACGCCCTCGCCTTGGGGTTGGTGCAGATTACCCAACTGCCCCTTCCATTTCCAACTGCACCAGACGGTTGAGCTCCACCGAGTACTCCAGCGGCAACGCCTTGACGAACGGCTCGATGAAGCCGTTCACGATCATCATCATCGCCTCGGCCTCGCTCAGGCCTCGGCTCATCGCATAGAACAGCTGCTCATCGCCGATCTTGGAGACGGTCGCCTCGTGGCCGATCTGCACGCGCTTCTCGTCGATCTCCATCGTCGGGTAAGTATCCGAGCGAGACGCCTCATTGAGCAGGAGGGCATCGCACCGGACCGTGGACTTCGCGTTCACTGCGCCCGGGTAGACTTTGACAAGACCGCGATAGCTCGTGCGGCCCGTGCCCTTGGAGATCGACTTCGAGGTGATGACCGAGGACGTGTCGGGCGCGGCGTGGACCATCTTCGCGCCGGCATCCTGGTGCTGGCCGTCGCTGGCGAACGCCACCGAGAGCACTTCGCCTCGAGCGCCACGGCCCATGAGGTAGACCCCGGGGTACTTCATCGTCAGCTTGGACCCCAAATTGCCATCAAGCCATTCTACGGTCGCTGCCTCATGTGCAATCGCCCGCTTCGTCACCAGGTTGTAGACGTTCTTCGACCAGTTCTGGATCGTCACGTAGCGGATCTTCGCGTGCGGCAGCGCAATCAGCTCCACGACCGCGGAGTGGAGCGAGTCGGACGAATAGCTTGGCGCGGTGCAGCCCTCGATATACGTCACTTCAGCGCCCTCATCCGCGATGATCAGGGTGCGCTCGAACTGGCCCATGTTCTTCGCGTTGATGCGGAAATACGCCTGCAGCGGCATGGCAACCTTGACGCCCTTCGGGACATAAATGAAGCTGCCGCCGCTCCAGACGGCGGTGTTGAGCGCAGCAAACTTGTTGTCCGCCGATGGAATCACTGTTCCGAAGTAGCGCTGGATGAGCTCCGGCTGCTCCTTGAGGCCGGTGTCCATATCCAGGAAGATGACGCCTTGCTTCTGGAGGTCTTCCCGCATGGAGTGGTACACAGTTTCGGATTCATATTGCGCGCTCACCCCCGCCAGGAACTTCCGCTCCGCCTCCGGAATCCCGAGCCGATCGAACGTCTCCTTGATGTCGGCCGGCACATCCTCCCACGAATCCCCCTTCTTCTCCGTGGGCTTCAAGTAGTAGTAGATGGCGTCGAACTGGATGCTGTTGAGCAGCGCCGTGTTCGCCCAGGTGGGCATGGGTTTGACGGTGAAGCAGCGGTAGGCGCGCAGGCGCTTCTCCAACATCCAGGCCGGCTCGCTTTTCATCCACGAGATCTCCTTCACCCCATCCTCGTTGAGGCCGGGTTTGGCTTTGAACACATAGTGTTCCGGCATGTGGAAGCCGTAGAGCTTCTCGTAGTCTTCGTTGATGTGCACCTGAGGCTTCGTCCCAGCCATACCGCCCTCCTCGGCTTACGCCGACACCGTCTCCGACACCGCACGGAATCCTTCATACCCCTTGGCTTCGAGCTCATGCGCCAGCGCTGCGCCCCCGGAGCGCACCACCCGGCCATCGACCATCACGTGGACGTAGTCCGGGGTGATGTAGTTCAGCAGGCGCTGGTAGTGCGTGATCAAGAGCATGCCTCGCGCCGGACTCCGCTGGGTGTTGATCCCGGCCGCCACCGTCTTGAGCGCATCGATATCGAGCCCGGAGTCCGTCTCATCAAGGATCGCCAAGGTCGGTTCCAACACGGCCATTTGGAGAATTTCCAGCCGTTTCTTTTCGCCGCCGGAAAATCCATCATTGATGTACCGGTTCATAAAGGCCTCAGGGATGCCCAGCGCCTTGAGCTGGCTCTTGACCGCCTGTCGAAACTCTCGAATCGGCACGTCGCGCCCGCGCACCCCCCGCAAGGCAGCTCGCAAGAAATTCGTGATCGTGACGCCGGGAATCGCCGTCGGGTATTGGAAGGCCAGGAAAATGCCGTGGGCCGCCCGCTCGTTCGGGGGTAGCGCGCGGATCTCTTGCCCTTGATACCAGATCTCGCCCTGCGTCACGAGGTATTTTGGGTGGCCCATCAAACAGGAGGACAGGGTGCTTTTCCCCGACCCGTTGGGGCCCATGAGCGCGTGCACCTCTCCCAATTTGATGGTCAGCGTCAAGCCTTTAAGGATCTCTTTTCCCTCAACCGCCACATGCAGGTCGTGGATAGCCAGCAGTGGGAAGTTTGACTCTTCAGTCATCTTTTCCCCTTGACGAGAGCCGGTCGGTTAGACGACGCTCAACCGTTTGGCGAGCTGTGCAGAGACGTCGTACTCGTTTTCCAAGAGGCTCGCCAGCATCGTATGGTCCAAGAAGTTCTGAATGTAGGTGGTGAGCCCGGCCCAGATGGAGCGAATGCCGCAATTGCTAAAGTGCACGCACGATTCCTGGTTGCCGGTAAAGGAGTGGCAGATGTGGTCGGTCGTCTGCACGATCCCAAGCGCTCGAACGACCTCGCCCAGCGTCACCGCCGACGCGGCCCGGTTCAGCACGTAGCCGCCCTTGACTCCTCGGACGCTGTGCACAAGCCCCGCGCGAGACAACAGCCGGAGCAGCTTCTCCACGTAGGCGGTGGAAAGCCCTTCCTTCATCGCGATCCCCCTCACCGTCATCAGCTGGCCTTGCGGAGCCCTGGCCAACTGCACCAGGCATCGCAACCCATACTCCTCTTGCGCTGTGATCTTCATGGCATCGATAAGGGTACTATAATATGACTTTTTTGTCAAGTATAAGGACTTCTTACTTCGTAGGGGAGAGCCGTGCCGTGGAATGATTTATCGGCCGGCCGCTGATGAGGGCTGTTGAAATCGGCTCAGCGAAAACGGGGCCAGGTCGAAGGACGTACGGCTTCGAAGGATCAGCTCGGCCAGGATCGTCGCGGTGATGGGCGCAAGGAGAATCCCGTGGCGGAAGTGGCCGGTGGCCAGGTAGAGTTCCTCCACAGCGGTCGTCCCTAGAATCGGCAAGGCGTCTTTCGTGTAGGGACGAAACCCGGCCCAGGCTTCGAGGAATGGATACGGGCTGAGCGCGCTGCTCATCTGGCGCAGCCCTGAGAGCATCGCGTGGATGCCATCAAAGGTGAGCGTCTTCTCAAAGCCTGCGCGCTCGATCGTTGATCCGACGAGCAGCCGTCCATCCCGTCGTTGCACCATATAGGCCCGCTCCGACATCACCGTATGGCGCAGGAGCCGCCGCGGACCGCGGAACACTAACATCTGTCCGCGCGCGGGCTCGATCGGAATCTCGACAGGAAACGCCCCGTCCATCGCCGCCCAACTCCCCAGACAGTTGACGACGGCACGTGCCTCAAACATCCCGCGGTCCGTCTCCACCCCGCGCACGGCACGCTCACGAACGAGCACGCGGCGCGCGGCCGTCTGCTCAAGCAGCGTGACATCCGCCTTGCGGCAGGCCGCAGCCAGCGCGCCCATCAAGGCCACGTTGTCGACCTGCGCTTCGGTTGGAAAGAAGAAGCCGCGCTTGGGTCGTCCGTCAACGGCCGGTTCGTGCCGGCGCGTCTCGTTGGCTGACCATCGCTCAACCCGCAGGCCTCGTTTGGCCTGCCAGCGCCGCCGGGCCTCCATCAAGCGTTCTTCCCGACCGGTCATCGCCAGATAGAGGATGCCATCGACGTGGTACTCTACGGACATCCCGGATCGACGTTCCAGGTGCTCAATCCACCGAGGGTACATGCGGCGGGAAGCCTGGCAGAGCTCAAAGAACGGGCCGGGCTCCGGCAGATCCATCTGCGCGGACAGAATGCCCGCTGCCGCGCTGGACGCTTCAGCGCCGATGCGCCCGCGCTCGATGACGAGCACCCGCTGGCCATGACGTCCCAGCTCCTCAGCCAAGGCGCAGCCGATGATTCCTCCACCGAGCACAATGACGTCCGTGCGAGCGCTCCCCATCTGGTCCGCGTCTCGGTGCGCTGCTAGATTCCTGTTCCGGGCGCGTGGCACATCACAGGATTCCGGTTTTGAACAGTAGACCCCGGTGGGGAAGAACAACGGCTTGGCTTAGGCGGCATCGCACGGGGGGATCATCTCCACGAGCGCTCGCCGCTTCGCCGGCGTGAGCGCCGACGCCATCGTGAAGCGCGGATCCGCGTCCTGATCGGCGCGTTTCATGAGGAGCCATTCCTTCCCGGTGGCTCGCGATCCTTTCAACTTCACCAGCGCAAAGGCGCCGCGCAATCGCTCGCCACGGAGCACGAACTTCAAGGATCCGGCCTTGAGCCCTTGCGCAAGCTCGACGCCCTCAAGCGGCGTCCAGGTGCCGCGATCCCAGATGACCACCGGCCCGGCCCCGTAATGTCCTTCAGGGATGATCCCTTCAAACGCGCCATACTCGATCGGGTGGTCCTCCACCATCACGGCAAGGCGCTTGTCTGCGGGATTCATGGACGGTCCTTTGGGAACCGCCCACGATTTGAGCGCGCCGTCGAGTTCCAAGCGGAAATCGTAGTGCAGACGCGAGGCGTGGTGCTCATGGACCACAAAACGACGAATCGCGGTCATGGTCTGGCTCGCAGCGCGAGGCTCGTGGCAGGCCTCCCTCGGGCCCTCAGCTTCGAGCGCCGCAAGATGCTGCGAGGGACGGTTAGGTTGACTTCTCAACGGGGAATCCGGCCTCCTGCCAGGACTCGATCCCTCCGATCATCTCTCTGGCGCGGTAGCCTTTTGAGGCCAGGACGTAGGCGGCTTTGGTACACAGCAGGCACGTGACACTCCAGCAGTAGGCGAGAATGTCTTTGGACTTCGGAAGCTCCTTGAAGCGCGTCGGCAGCTCCTCGAACGGAATGTTGACGGCGCCCGGCACGTGGCCCGCCGCGAAGCCTTCCCGCGAACGGACATCGAGGAGCACGACGCTTCCGGCCTGCTCATCCAGCAGCCGCTTGACGTTATGCGGCCCAAGTTCTGCGGCGAGCTTCGCCTCAAAGTACCGCCGTAACTGAGTCGGGCTCGCGTTCTTGATCGCCGGGCGTCGTGCAGCCGTTGTCGGCATGTCTCCTCTCCTGGTTAGGTTTCATGTGACCTGCGTCATCCACTAGCAGCTTACTCACCGTCGTCGGATTGGTCAAGCGATTGTTGACAGCCCTGACCGGTTTCGATAGACTGGGGGCTCGCGTCTTGAATGGAAGGAGGAGGAGATGGCGCTCGATCAATCGAAACTCATCCAGCTGATGAACGAGGGGCTGGAAATGGAGTATGCCAGCTACATCCAGTACCTCACGCAGGCGGCGATCACCTCGGGGCCCTACGCGGAGGGTCTGATCACTCGGTTCGAGGAGATCGCTTCCGATGAAGCCGAGCACGCGAAGATTCTGCGGGCGCGGATCGTCGCCCTGGGCGGGACGCCGACCACGAAGGTGGGGCCCATCCAGGTGCACAAGGATTCCATGCAGGCGGTGAAGATCAACCTGAAGTACGAGCGCGAGACAGTGAGCTTCTACCGCAAGATCCTCAATCTCATCCCGCATGACGAAGTCATCCTCTACGAGGCGGTCGAGCATGTCCTGCAAGATAGCCAGGAGCACGTCGAGGAGCTGGAGCGCCTGGCCGGAAAGTAGGTGGTAGGCAGTAAGCGGTCGGCAGAAGGCAGAAAACGAAAAGACGCCTGAGCAATTCGCTCAGGCGTTTTGGTTTGGCTTGCTGCCTTCTGCTTTCTGCCTACTGCCTTCTGGCTCTACTCTGCCACAGCTTCCACGCCCGTGATTTCCGGCACCTCGGCGCGGATGGCGCGCTCGATGCCCATCTTGAGGGTCATCATCGACGAGGGACAGCCGGAGCAGCTCCCTACGAGCCGCAGCTTCACCATGCCATCAACGACATCGACCAGTTCGATGTCGCCTCCGTCCATCTGAACAGCCGGCCGGATGCGATTGATGACTTGCTCGACGCGATCTTTCATGGACTCCTTCCTTTCAGCGCACCATCGGTTGTAGTCTAACATGCCCCGCTTACACCGTCAACGACCCAGGACTCACGGGTAACTGAGAGCACTTATCAGCATCGCGATGGGCGCTCTGTTCACGGGTCGAGGGTCAAGGCTCTAGCAGGGTGCTGAAAAACTCCCCGTGTTCAAGGTTCAAGGGTGAAGGTTCAAGGAGGCTCGAAGCAGCCTCCGTCGAGCACGGCGGTTCCCTTGACCCTTGAGCCTCGAACCTTGAACCAGGCTCATTTTGATCGAGGCTCTTAGTGACGCGGTGACGCAAGGGATGCCTTGACTGTGGAACCGATAGCGGCCGGGCGCTCGACGATGGTGACGCCGACGGACTTCAGCACGGCGATCTTCTCCGCCGCGGTCCCGCGGCCTCCGGCAATGATCGCCCCGGCATGCCCCCTCCGTCTTTCTTTCGGCGCCATCATGCCAGCGATGAAGGCGAAGACCGGTTTCGCCATCCGCGTTTGAATGAACGCCGCCGCCTCCTCTTCCTCGGTCCCACCGATTTCCCCGATGAGCACGACGGCCTCGGTCTGCGGATCCCGCTCAAGCAGCTCCAGGAGGTGGGTGAAGCTGGTGCCGAGGACCGGATCGCCCCCGATCCCGACGCAGGTGGACTGTCCTAAGCCAGCTTGGGTGAGCTGGTAGACCGTGTCGTAGGTCAGGGTGCCGCTGCGGGATAGCACGCCGATCGCCCCTGGGCGGTGGATGTACCCCGGCATGATGCCGAGCTTGCAAGCGCCTGGTGTGATGAGGCCTGGGCAGTTGGGTCCGATCACGCGAATGGGCATTCCGGCGATCCGTCGCCTGATCCGGACCATGTCGAGCGTGGGCATGCCCTCGGTGATGATCACGATGAGCGGCAGCCTCGCCTCGATCGCTTCGACCACCGCCTCATACGCAAACCGCGCCGGGACAACGATCATGGTCGCGTTCGCTCCGGTTGAGTCCACCGCGTCGCGGACCGTATTAAACACCGGAACGCCGTGCACGGTGGAACCGCCTTTGCCGGGCGTGACGCCGCCGATGACCCGCGTGCCGTATTCCAGCATCTTCTCGGTGTGGAAGCGGCCCGCCTGTCCCGTGATGCCCTGCACAATCACGCGGGTATCTTTGCCAACGAGAATGCTCATCGACTGGTCCGCTTCATGTTTCACGTGGAACGTTTAACGTGTCGGGCTTTCTCCATCAGCGATTGTGACGTCACACGTTGCACGTTAAACGTTACACGCGACTCGCCAGCTCCACCACTTTCTTGGCGGCGTCGGCCAGCTCCTCGACGCTGATGAGGTTGAGTCGTTTCGCCTCCGCCAGCAGGCGCCGGCCCTCCTCGACGTTAGTGCCCTGCAGGCGGACCACGATGGGCACGTTCACATCCAGCCGCTGCGTGGCGTTCAGCAGCCCTTGCGCGATCCAGTCGCAGCGCATGATCCCGCCGAAAATATTGACGAGGATCGCCCGCACGCGGGAGTCGGCGAGGATGATGGCAAAGGCGTTGGCCACCTGCTCCACATTGGCCCCGCCGCCGACATCCAAAAAGTTGGCCGGGGAGCCGCCGCAGAGCTTGATGATGTCGTTGGTCGCCATCGCCAACCCCGCGCCGTTGACGAGACACCCGATGGTCCCGTCGAGACCCACGTAGGAGATCCCGATCCGGTTGGCCTTCAGCTCCAGGGGAGGCTCTTGGCTTTCATCGCGCAGGGACGCGAAGTTGGGGTGGCGGAAGAGCGCGTTGTCATCGAGCGTCACTTTCGCGTCCAGCGCCACGAGGCGGCCGTCATCCGTCACGACGAGGGGGTTGATTTCAATCAGGGAGGCGTCGCACGACTCGTACGCCGTCCACAGCGCTCGGATGAGATCGCGACAGGCCCGCGCCGGCTCGCCGGTGTAGCCGAGCGCGCTGACCAGGCGCGCAAGCGAGGGTGGCGGAACCCCATCGACGACGTCGACCGGCTCTCGCGTCACGGCGGCGGGATCCTCGGCTGCGATCTCTTCGATGTCGATCCCGCCCCGCCGGCTCGCCAGCACCGTCGGCCTGGCGTTGAATCGATCGATGGTCATGGCAAGATAGGACTCGCGGCGCACCGTGGTCCGCTCTTCCAGGAGCACCGCCGAAACCGGGAGTCCGTCAGGGCCGGTTTGCTTGGTGACGAGCCGCCGTCCCAGAAGCTGTTCCGCTTGGGAGGCGGCTTCTGATGCGCTGCGGGCCAGCAGGATGCCACCCGCTTTGCCGCGACCTCCGGCGTGGAGCTGCGCCTTGATCGCGCAGGCAAACTCCCCGCTCATGCCATGAGAGGCGTTGAGGGCCTCGTAGGCGCTTGCGGCCTCCTGGGGCGTCTTCGCCACCCGTCCTTGGGGAACGGGGATTCCCACCGTCGTGAAGAGGCGCTTCGCTTGATACTCGTGGAGTGTCATGTGGCTTGAGGCCCGCGACTCAAGGTCGGCGGCTACCCCAGGCGCTTGCCTAGCACGTTGAACCTCGAGCCTGGAGCCGCCTGCATCGGGGTGATCAGGAGGACGGACGCTGGTCGATGGGCACAAAGTGGAGCCCGTGGGGACCGGTGTACTGAGCGAGCGGCCGGATGAGCCGATTATCCGAGGCTTGCTCGATGATGTGCGCTGACCAGCCGGCGATTCTGGCGCAGGCGAACATCGTCGTGAACAGCTCCGTGGGGATCCGGAGGTAATGCAACAGCGAGGCGGAATAGAAATCGACGTTGATGGACAGCCGTTTCGCGTTCCAAACCGCTTCCTGGAGCCGCTCCGAAATGGCGAACCACTTCGGGTCGCCGGACGCCTGCCCCAAATCTTGGGCAATCGCTTTGAGGTGCTTGGCCCGAGGGTCATCGCCTTTGTACACCCGGTGGCCAAAGCCCATAAACCGCTTATGATCCGCCAAGGTGCGCTGCACGTAGGACTCGACGCGGTCTGGGCTGCCGATCTCGATGAGCACGTCCATCGCTTTGCGATTGGCCGCTCCATGAAGCGGCCCCTTGAGGGACCCGATCGCTGCGGTCACCGCGGAGTAGTAATCCGCCTTCGTGCCGGTCACGGTGCGAGCGGTGAAGGTGGAGGCGTTGAACCCATGATCGGCCAACAGGACACAATACGCATCCAAGGCGCTCGCTTGTTGGGCGGTGGGCTCCTGGCCATGCAACATCAAAAGGAAGTTGGCGGCGTGGCATAATCCCGCTTTGGGCGGAATAAGCGGTTGGCCGTCGCGAAGCCGCCCGATCGCCGCAACGAGTGTGGGGGTTTTGGCGATCACCCGAACCGCCTTGTCTCGGATCGATTCCAACGGCTCATCCTCGACATCGGGCTCGTAGAGCCCAAGGGCCGAGATCGCCGTCCTGAGAATCGCCATCGGATCGGCCGTGCGGGGTGAGGCCTGCAGGAGCGACACCGTGTGAGGCTCCAAGGCGCGGGAGGATTCCAGGCGCGCGGTCCAGTCGGCCAGTTGGCTGCGCGTTGGCAGGGCGTCGTGCAAGAGGAGGTAGCTGACCTCCTCGTACGTCGCCTTGCCGGCCAGCTCCTCGATGGCATAGCCCCGATAGATCAGTCGGCATTGTTGGCCATCGACGTCCGAGATGGCGGTGGCGCCTGCGATCACGCCCTCGAGGCCTTTGCGGATTGGCGAACCTTGCGGCGATTGGTCGGTCATGTGCTGGGATTCCGTGGCGGCTCGGCGCCCTCAGGGAGGTGACGTGCGTGCGGGTTGGGGAGTAGCGGGCCGGGCGGCTAAGGCGTTGATGCCCTCGCCGACTTGCCGCGCCGATGCGACGAACGCGGCGCGCTCATCGGCCGTCAGGGGGAGCTCCACAATCCGCTCGATTCCTCCGGCGCCGAGCTGCGCCGGAACCCCGATGCAGACATCACGCATCCCGTATTCGCCTTCCAGCGCAGCGCACACCGGCAGAACCGCATGGCGATCGCACAGGATGGCGCTTGCCATTTCCACGACACCGCTCGCGGGGGCATAAAACGCGCTGCCCTGTTTGAGCAACGCGACGATCTCCGCTCCGCCGTCTTGTGTGCGCTGGAAGATCTGGTGCCATTCGCGATCGGACAACCGGCTCGTCGCCGGCTCGCCGTTCACCGTGATGGAACTCTTGAGGGGCACCATAAGATCCCCGTGGGAACCTAAGACCATCGCCTGGACCGCCGTGGGAGGCACACGCAGCCGTTCGGCGATAAACGCGCGCAGGCGCGCGCTGTCAAGAACGCCCGCCATCCCCATCACCCGCTGACGGGGAAAGCCGCTTCGCCGCAGCGCCAGGGCCACCATGATGTCCAGCGGGTTCGTCACGACGATGATGACCGCTTCCGGCGCAGCCGAAGCGATTCGGTCGGCGATCGGCCCGACGATGTTGGCGTTGGCTACCAAGAGATCCTCACGGGACATGCCAGGTTTTCGCGCCAGCCCTGCGGTCACGATGACCAGCCGGCTGCCCGTCATCGCGTTGAAGTCCGTGGTCCCGGTGACCGAAACGGCGAATCCTTCCACCGGAGCCGCCTCGCTGATGTCAAGCGCCTTGCCCTGCGCCAACCCCTCCACGATGTCGATGAGCGTGACGTGCGCCAATCCTTTGAGGGCGAGCAGGTGGGCGGTCGTCGCCCCCACTCCTCCAGCACCAATGACCGTGACATGCGGTGACGTCATGCTGACTCCGGAATGCCGGTGAACATGCGAGCGTGACAACCTACGCGGTGTTGCGGGTTCGATCAACGACTGAAGAGCCGAATGCCCAGCACGATCAAGCTGATCCCCGCGATCGTCCAGACCAGCCACGCGGCCGCCGCGCCAACTCCCCTGAGACCCGTGCTCAGGACGGAGAATCCGTCGAGGAACCACGCATCCCACCCCTCTGAGGCGACGGCGGGGATCGAGGCCGTCCGGCCGCCTCCGTTGGCGACGGCCGGGACGGGGCGCGGCGCCGCCT
>JACPXS010000147.1 GCA_016196415.1 Candidatus Omnitrophota bacterium | reverse complement strand
CCCCGGGGCATCCCCACTTTTCGTAGTCCTCGATGCGCATTGTCTGGGTTGGACTCAACCACCGCTCGGGGCCGATTGAGTTGAGGGAGCGGTTGGCGTTTCCTCGAGAGCAACTGCCGGAGGCGTTCGCCAGGCTCCGAAGCGAAGTGGGGCTGCAGGAGATGGCGATTCTCTCCACCTGTAACCGGGTTGAAATCTACGGCGGCATTCCGAAGCTTAGCGGCGCGGTGGATCGGCTCCACCAGTTCCTCAGCGAGCGCGGGCAGATCGAGCTGCCCTTCTTAGTCGAGCGGCTCTACAGCTTCACGGAGCCGCACAGCATCCGGCACCTGTTTGCCGTGGCCAGCGGCCTCGACTCGATGGTGCTCGGTGAAGGGGAGATCCTCCATCAAGTGAAGCACGCCTATGAGTGGGCCAGGGGTTACGGGGCCACCGGGAAATTATTCAATGGGCTGTTTCAACGCGCGCTGAACACCGCAAAGGTGGTTCGCACGCAGACCGCTATCGGGCGCGGCGGCACCTCGATTGGTTCGGTATCGGTGGAGCTGGCGGAAAAGATCTTCGGTCGGCTCTCCGGAGCCGTCGTGTTGCTCATCGGCGCCAGCAAGATCGGGGAATCGACGGTGAAGCGGCTGGTCGCGCGCGGGGTTCGGGACATTCGGATCATGAACCGCTCGCTGGATCGCGCCGTCCAGCTCGCGACAGACTACGAGGCGACCCCGCTCTCTCTGGAGCGGCTTGCGCCCCAGCTCCTTGAGGCCGATATCGTGATCAGCTCGACGAGCGCCCCAGCGTATCTCTTGAGCCGAAACGACATCGCCTTGGCCATGCGGGATCGCCACCAGCGGCCCGTGTGCCTGGTGGACCTGGGCGTGCCACGGAATATCGAACCGTCGGCCGGCGCCCTGGAGAATGTGTACCTGTTTGACGTGGATGACTTGGGAGGGCTGGTGAACCACTCGCACCAAGAGCGGCAACACGCCTTGAGCGCCTCACAGGCCATCGTCGAGCACAAGGTGGATCGATTTCTCTCATGGTGGCACAGGGAGACGGCCCCCTGCGTTCCCTCATAATTGGGACTCGTGGAAGCTCACTCGCCACGTGTCAAGCGCAGATCGTCCAAACCAAGTTGGAGGAGCGCTATCCGCAGCGGACCTTCACCCTGCAGACGATCAAGGCGCGGGCCGATCAGGATCCGGAGCTTCCGTTGGTGGCGTTCGGCGGTGAGGGGATATTTGTCAAGGAGCTTGAAGCCGCGTTGGCGGAAGGCCGAATCGATCTTGCCGTGCATAGCATGAAGGATGTGCCCTTGGCGCATCCGCCGAGCCTGTCGATTGCCGCCGTGTTGGACCGCGAGGAACCGCGCGATGCGCTGGTATCCATGAGGGGAGCGATGCTTGATCAGCTCCTCAGCGGATCGCGGATCGGGACCTCAAGCTTGCGGCGGCGCAGCCAGCTGCTCCGCTATCGACCCAATCTCACGGTGCTCGACATCCGCGGTAACGTCGATACCCGCTTGCGGAAACTCGACGAGGGGCGATACGATGCCATCATCGTTGCGGCCTGCGGGCTCATCCGGTTAGGACTCGAAGCGCGCATCGCCGAGTACCTGGATCTTTCCCTCATGCTGCCTGAGCCGGGACAGGGAGCGCTTGCGGTCGAGACGCGACGTGACGATGCAGAAGTCGTGGGGCTGGTGAGCGCGCTGGAGGATGCCGGGAGCCGCGCGTGCGTGGAGGCGGAGCGGGCGTTCCTGCAAGCGCTCGGCGGCGGCTGTCGCGTCCCGATCGCAGCCTACGCCTCCCGCGACAGAGAGGAGCTGGCGCTCCAGGGGGTTGTGGCGGCGCCGGATGGCTCCGCGGATGTCCGAGGGACGCTCCGCGGACCGTTCACCGAGCCGATGAGCCTAGGCCGGCGCTTGGCGGAACAGTGCCGTGCCCGAGGCGCCGAAGCCCTGCTGTCCATGTGTTAGACGTGAGCAATGGTGCGACGCGCCCGTAGCTCAGCGGATAGAGCGCCAGCCTCCGGAGCTGGATGCCGTGGGTTCAAATCCCGCCGGGCGCGCTCTTCTTAGAGCGCCTATCAAAAAGACTTTTGGCGCTCTGGTTCAAGGTTCGAGGTTCAAGGCTCTAGGCACGGCGCGATACCCTTGAACCTTCAACCATGAACCTTGAACCAGGCTCATTTTGATAGAGGCTATTAGTGTGAGAGGACGATGGGGACGGGCAAGGTGTATTTGGTTGGGGCGGGGCCGGGAGATCCGAAGCTGCTCACCATGCGCGGCCAAGAACTCCTCTGCCAGGCGGATCTTGTAGTCTATGACCACCTGGTGTCGATGCGCCTGTTGCACTCCTGCCCGCCACGAGCCAAGATCATCTACGTCGGGAAGGAGCCTGAGCGGCGTCAGGTGAGCCAGCGTTCAATCAACGCGCTGCTCATCCGGGCTGCAAAGGCGGGCAAGACCGTGGTGCGGCTCAAGGGCGGCGATCCATTTCTGTTTGGGCGCGGGGCGGAAGAAGCGCTTCAACTGAGGCAAGCCGGGGTCTCGTATGAAGTGGTGCCGGGCGTGAGCAGCGCGTTGGCCGTTCCGGCGTACGCGGGGATCCCGCTCACCCATCGGACGCTCGCCTCCTCCGTCGCCATCGTGACCGGGCATGAAGACCCGACGAAACCGGCACGCGCCGTGCGCTGGCCTCGGCTTGCGACGGCCTGCGATACGCTGGTGTGCTTAATGGGCGTCAAGACGCTGCCCCTGATCATTGAGCAGGTGATTCGTCACGGCCGCCGCCCCTCCTCGCCCTGCGCGGTCATTGAATGGGGCAGCACTCCGGCCCAGCGGACGGTCACCGGGACGCTGCGCACCATGGTCCGCCAGGCCACGCAGGCGTCGATCCGTCCACCGGCCATTCTCATCGTGGGTGATGTGGTGACGTTGCGAAAGACACTTCGCTGGTTCGAGACCCGGCCGCTCTTCGGCAAGCGGATCCTCGTAACGCGCGCTTCCGATCGCGCAGCTTTGCTGGTGGAGCAGCTCGAGGCGCTGGGGGCGCTGGTCGAACAGCTCCCGGCCATCGAGCTGGTCCCGGTACCATCCAATAGGCTCTTTCGCGAAGCGATCCGTGAGCTCCCGAACACCGACTGGGTCTTCTTCACGAGCCCTGAAGGCAATGACTGGTTTTCCCGAATGCTCAGGCCGTACCGCAAGGACGTGCGGTGGCTGCTGGGCTGCCACATCGGAGCGATCGGTTCGAAGACGGCCGTGGCAATCGAGGAGCGCGGGCTTCATGTAGACTTCATCCCGCGGCAGTTCAGTCAGGAGGGGATGCTCAAGGATTTTCCTCGGCGTCTCCTCGATGGCAAGCGCGGGCTGATTTTCAGTGCGGCAGAAAGCCGCGACGTCTTGGAGACCGGTTTGCGTCAGCGCGGCATGCAGGTGAGGAGGGTTCCGATCTACCGCACCGCCCTGCCGAAATCGCTCCTGGCGCGCGCCCAGCAGGTGATCCAACAGCCGTTTGATTTCGTCACGGTGACGTCGGCCAGCTGCGTCGACCATTTGGTCCAGGCGCTCCAAGGATGCGGCCACCGGCAACGGTTTCGGCAGTGGCGCATTGCCTCGATCGGGCCGGTCACCTCCGCTGCGGTGCGCGCGCATGGCGGCCGGGTCGTCGTGGAGGCCGCCTCCTCGACGATTGAGGGGTTGGTGGAGGCTCTCTGTGGAGCCCCACGGGCTCTGCCCGAGGGGCAGAATCCTGAGCGAGCCCACGGCCAGCCTGTTCCGAGCCCGGTCGAGGGAAGGCCGTGGCGCAAGTCGAAGGGGCGGAAGGCCCGCGAATGACTGAACAGCGCGGCGCTCGACCTCGACGGTTGCGCCGGTACGAGGCGTGGCGTGGGTTGATCCGGGAGACCCATCTCTCGCCTGATCAGCTCGTCATGCCGCTGTTTGTGCGCGGGGGCAGGCAGGTGCGGGACGGCATTCCCTCGATGCCGGGGCAGTTTCAATTCTCGGTGGACCAGCTCGTGAAGGAGTGCCAGGAGTTGCGGCGGATCGGCGTCGCCGCCGTCCTGCTCTTTGGCCTGTCGGATCGGAAGGATGAGCGGGCGAGCGCCGCGTACGCGAACGACGGCATCGTGCAGCAGGCGGTGCAGGCCATCAAGGCCCAGGTGCCGGATCTGATGGTGATCACGGATGTGTGCCTGTGCGCCTACACAAGCCACGGGCATTGCGGCGTGGTGAAATTCGCTCGGGGCTCGGAGCTCGAGGCTCGAGGGAAACGCCACAAGAAGAGAAGGCCTCCAGCCTCCAGCCTCCAGCCTCCAGCTGAGCGAGATTTCTACATTGATGATGAGGCGACCCACGCGCTGCTGGCGAAGACCGCGCTCTCTCATGCGAAGGCCGGCGCCGATATGGTCGCGCCGTCTGACATGATGGACGGCACGGTAGGCGCCGTCAGAGCAGCGCTGGATGCGCGCGGATTCCATCGCGTTCCGATCATGGCCTACTCTGCGAAGTTTGCTTCGACCTTCTACGCGCCGTTTCGTCAGGCGGTGGAATCCGCGCCGGCCTTTGGGGACCGTCGGTCGTATCAGCTCGATATCGCCAACACGGATGAAGCGCTGCGCGAGGCGGAGCTTGACGTCGCACAGGGAGCGGACATCGTGATGGTGAAGCCCGCCTTAGCCTATCTCGATATCATCTATCGGATCAAGCACGCCGTCCGCGTTCCCGTGGCGGCGTTCAACGTCAGCGGAGAATACGCGATGGTCAAAGCCGCCTCTGCCAGGGGCTGGCTCGCTGAGCGGCCGGCGTGGATCGAGATCCTCTCGGCGCTGAAGCGCGCGGGGGCCGATATCCTGATCACCTATTGGGCCAAGGAGGCCGCGAAATTCTTACGCGAATGACATCCCACACTAAGAGTACCTATCAGCAGCACGATGGGCGCTCTGTTCACGGTTCGAGGTTCAAGGCTCTAGGCACGAGAGTCCCCTTGAACCTTCAACCTCGAACCGTGAACGCCCGTCATGTTGATCGATGTTCTAAAGGGCTTCTTGATCAGGCGAAGCGATACTTGGTGGGCGGGGTGAACAGTCCGGTACGGGCGTTCCGTCACACCGGTGGCGAGCCGCTTCTCCTTCGCCGGGCGACGGGCGCCGAGGTCATTGATGAGGCGCATCGCTCCTGGCTTGATTTCATCATGGGATGGGGCGCGCTCGTATTGGGCCACAACCCTCCGGCGGTTGTTCGCGACGTGCGGCGTTCCCTCGCGCAAGGGCTGCCGCTTGGGTTGACGCACGCTGCCGAGGTGGAGCTGGCCCGGCTCATCACCGAGGAGGTCCCCTCGGTCGAGCAGGTGCGCTTTACCGTCTCGGGGACCGAGGCGTGCATGACCGCGGTGCGGCTTGCCCGCGCGCAGACCGGACGTTCAATGCTCGTCGTGTGTGAAGGCTGCTACCACGGCCACGGGGATGCTCTCATGGCGGGTCAGACATCCGGCATTCCTCCGGTCGTGGCGCAACAGACCCTCACCGTTCCGTTCAATGACATCGCCGCCTTGGATGCGCTCCTCAAGCGGCATGGCCAGCAAACCGCCTGCGTCATCGTGGAACCGGTTGCCGCCAACATGGGGGTGATCCCTCCGGCGCCGGGCTATTTGCGCCATCTGCGGGAAGCGACCAGCCGATACGGCATCGTGCTCATCTTTGATGAAGTGGTCACGGGATTCCGCCTGGGCCTTGGAGGCGCGCAAGAGCGGTTCGGTGTCCGTCCGGATCTGACCACCTTCGGCAAGATCCTCGGCGGTGGATTTCCGATCGGGGCCGTGGGAGGGCCGCGACGCCTGATGCAGCGCCTTGCGCCGGAAGGCGACGTGTATCATGGCGGAACGTTCGCCGGCCACCCGCTGAGCATGATCGGCGGGATTGCGGTGGTGAACGCCATCAAGAATGATTCTCCGTACGCCCGACTTGAGCGCCTCGCAGCACGCTTGGCGAGCGGGCTGGCGCAAGGAGCCGTCGCATGCGGCGTTCCGTTGCAGGTGAACCGGGCCGGCTCGATGATGACGGTCTTTTTCGCTGATTCACCGATCACGAATTTCGCGCAGGCTCGGGCGACTGATCGAAACCGGTTCGCGCGCTGGGCGAATGGCTTGAGGGATCGCGGGGTGCTCGTTCCGCCGTCTCCGTTTGAGGCGCTGTTCATCTCAAGCGCCCATACCGAGCGGCACATCGAGCGGTGTCTTGAGGCTTCGCGCAGGGTCTTGAAGGCGCTGTAGGATGCCGCGGGTCAGCCATCGAGTCAACCATCGTCCCGCGATTCCGCGAATCGCCCCCGAAGCCTGCGTGGCGCGGCTCTCCTTGTATGTTAGAGAGCTGACGCGGTTGGGCGCTCAGCGCCTCAGCTACGTTTCTTCAAGCCGGCTGGCAAGGCAACTGGGATTGACGGATGCCCAGGTCCGGCGGGATTTGAGCTACTTCGGGCAGTTTGGCACCAGCGGACGAGGCTACGAGGTCCAGCGGCTCCACGATCGACTCTCCGCCATTCTCGGTGTGTCGGGGCGGACGTGGAACGTCGCGTTGGCGGGCGTCGGGAATCTCGGCTCGGCGCTGTTGGCCTACCGCGGGTTCCGAGAGCGGGGGTTTCTGTTCCGCGTCGCCGTCGACAGCAATCCCCGTAAAGTGGGACGGACCGTTTCTGGATTGGTTATCGCCTCCTCGGACGAGCTGCCCGCGTTGGCGAAGAAACACAGCATTCACATCGGCTTGATTGCGGTGCCGGTTGAGTTCGCGCAGGATGTCTGCAATCAGTTCGTGGAGAGCGGCGTGCGGGCGATCGTGAATTTCGCGCCCGTGCGTCTTGAGGTGCCGCCGGCAGTCCGGCTTCGAGTTGTGGACCTTGCGATTGAGCTGGAAAGCCTCTCGTTCTATTTAGCGCGCGGCGGAGGATGATGCGCCCAAGCCACATCCAGGTTGTCGAGACGGCGGCCCAAGCCGTTCCTCGGTTGCCGCGTGTGTTGCAGGCCTTGGAGCCCGCAGAAAAACGGGTCGTGGTCCAGCGGCTCTTCAGTCACATCGCGCCGCGCTACGATTGGTTTAACCGCTTGGCGAGCTTCGGGCTCGATCAGCGCTGGCGCAAGCAGGCGATTGCGCTGGGCGAGATCAAGCCGGGCCAGCGCATCTTGGATGTCTGCGCCGGGACGGGGGATTTGGCCCTGTTGTGCGCCCGGCGCCTATGCGGGCAGGGGCTCATCATTGGGATCGATAGGAACCGCGACATGCTGGTTCGCGCCGGCTGGAAACAGCGCGCGCGCCGATTCGCCATGACCTGGTTCCAGGCGGATGCCGAGGCACTGCCATTCGCTTCCGGAACCTTCGACCGCGTGCTGGTTGGGTTTTCCACGCGCAACCTCAGCCACCTCATGAAGGGACTGCGCGAAATGGTGCGGGTCTTGCGCCCACAAGGACGGCTCATCATCTTGGAGACCGGATACCCCTCGGACCCGCTCCTCCGGTTCGGGTATCAGCTCTTTCTCTTGACCGTCGCGCGAGCCATCGGGTTCTTCCTGACGGGACGCGTGTGGCCGTTCACGTATCTGGCCCGGTCGGTTCGACAGTTCCTCACCCCCGAGCAGATGGTCGAGCGCTTGCAGCACTGCGCCACTCAGGTACAATACGTACCACTTTCCAATGGGCTGGCGAGCGTGTACCTGGCGATCAAAGACTGATGGCTGAATCCCTCGGGACCGTTCACGCGGCGAAACCAAAACCCGCGCTGAAGCGCCCTGCGGTCCCACGCGCCAAGGCCGCTTGCCAGGGCCGGATGGCCGGTTCGCCTTCGGATCAATCCGCGCTCCTGGAGTGCGCCCTCGCCCCCGTGAAGCGTCAGCTCAAGGCCGTGACGGAACGGATCCTCTCCCAGCTCACCGATCCCGTTGCGCGCATGGTGACTTACCTCGTGACGGCGGGGGGCAAGCGATTGCGTCCGGCGCTGGTGCTGTTGGCCGGCGCTTCAGGGGCGTCGCCCGATCAGTCCGCGCTGCTCGATATGGCGACGGCAGCGGAGCTCATCCATACCGCCACGCTGATCCATGATGACATTATCGATCGGTCCCCGCTGAGGCGCTCGCAACCCACCTTTCACCATCGCTGGGGCACGGAGCGGGCCGTCTTGATGGGGGACTACCTCTACGCGACGGCGTTCACGCTGCTCGCTCGCCTTGAGCGGCCCTATGTCACGCAGGTCATGGCCGATGTGTGTCAGCAACTCTGCCGAGGAGAGCTGCGAGAGGTTGAAGCGCGCTATCGTCTGGATCTCACGGAAGCGGAGTACCTTGATCTGATCCGCGACAAGACCGCCTCGCTCATCGGCGGATGTTGCCGGACGGGCGCCTATCTCGGAGGATGCGATCCTGACACCATCGCGCGGTTGGCCGAATTCGGAATCAACTTCGGCCTGGCGTTTCAAATCATGGATGACTGCCTCGACCTCATCGGGGATCAGCGGCGGCTTGGAAAATCGATTCTCGCTGACTTGGACAAGGGGACGCTGTCGCTCCCGATTATCTATTTGACCCAGCGGCTCTCGACCAAGGAACGCGATCGGCTGTTTGCGCCCCTTCGCCGCGAGCGCAACGGGGCTCGCCAGGCTGCGGCTGACTCCAGCGATCCGGCCTTTCTTGCGCGCGTGGCGGCGGCCGCCCGATCGTCAGGGGCGATCGCGCAAGCGCACGCCCGAGCCGGGCAGTTGATTCACGCCGCTCAGGAGGCCTTGTCCCACACGCCAATGAATGGACTGGCGCTCGCCTACGAGCAGTTGGCCCGGTATGCGATTGCGCGCACGAGTTGAGCGCATGAGAGGCCCGAGATGACGCTTGGATGGGGTGAGCTCATCGTGCTGTTCGCCATCATCTTGTTGCTCCTCGGCGCGCGACGGCTGCCGGACATCGGACGCTCGCTCGGCCAAGCCGTCCGGGAGTTCCAGCGGGCCTTACGCGGCAAATCAGGCGATGATGACGACGATCCCCGCCCCCCCGCCAACCCCTCGGAGAACCCCTAGACGATGGCAGCACCGGCTTCATCGACGATCCCCGCCCCCCCGCCATCCCAGCCGGGCGGGGTCGGAGGAGCGATCCCGCAGGATCGCTGGCGGTGGCTTGATGAGCGATTTGGTCGTCGACAGTTTTTACTGAAGGCCGGTTGGGGGTTATTCTGGGTCTTCCTCGGCGGCTGGCTGTTATCCAATCTTCGCTACCTCTTCCCCAATGTCCTGTACGAGCCGCGCCTCTCCTTCAAAGCCGGCAAGCCTGAAGACTACTCGCTGGGCGTCAGCGAAAAGTGGAAGAAAACGCAGCGGGCCTGGTTCATTCGCACGGAGCAGGGGTTCTATTGCTTCTGGGCGCGCTG
>JACPXS010000146.1 GCA_016196415.1 Candidatus Omnitrophota bacterium | reverse complement strand
GAAATAGACCTGGAAGGCGCGGTCCCGGAAGCGGAGCACCTCCGCCGCCGTCAGATATTTGGTCGGCAGCGGCAGCGAATCCACCGAGTGCTGCGAGTACCCGGACCATCGCTCGGGCAGCGGCCACCCTTCTGTGAGCGCGAGCGGATAGAGCTGACTCCCGGGATACGCCATCGTGCTATAGAAATTCGCGAACTCGCAGTTGAGCTCAATCGCCAGATCGAGGGTCGCCTGCATCGTGTGGAGGTCGTCCTCCGGCAATCCGAAGATGTAGTTGCCGATCACGTTGATGCCGGCCCGGCGGACCCGCTCCAGCGTCCTGAAGATGTCCTCCTGATTGAACCCCTTTTGGACGTCCCGCCGGACGCGCTCGCTGGCCGCTTCGATCCCGAACGCGAGCCAGTTGAAGCCGGCGGCCTTGAGCTTGTCGACCATGCCCTCCTGCACGGTGTCCACGCGGGCGTAGGCCCAGACGTTCAGGTCGTAGCCGCGCTCGATGATCGCCTCGCAGATGCCTAGCACATGGCGCGGGTTGAGGACGAACATCTCATCGGCGATCTTGACGTTCCGCACGCCGTAGCGCGTGACCAGCGTGTCGAGCTCCTCGAGCACCGCCTTTGGGCTCCAGCACCGGTAGCTGTTCACCGCCTCCTTGTAGCCCAGCAACTTCTCGCCGCTCTTAAACGGCGCCTGGATGCAGCAGTTGTGCACGAGGAGCCGTTCCGCAAAATAGTTATCGTGTGGCGAGCACTCGAAATTGAACACCTGAGCATCTCCTTCAATCTCCTCAATTCGTTCAATGGCAACGAAGCGAGGGCAGTTGCCCACCGCCATCATCTTCTCCTGATAGCAGGCCTTCCACCGCTCGCGATTCGCGTTGGCTCTCACATTGCAGGAGTTGCACAACGTGATGAGGTGACAGGGCTCGCAATTCTCCTTATCGTAATCGATGTGATGAACCGTCAACTGCTCCTGGCTCCCGCAGTTCTGGCAGGCGTGTCCATCCCGTGTGCGGATTTTGCGCTTGAGTGCCATGCTGAATGTCAACGGATACGGGTCCGCGGAGACCCCGCCCCGCCACGCCCAATGCCGCGAGCCCGCCACGTACTTTCCCTCGCGAGATTGCATGAGGCTGTCTGTCCGCGTTTCATCCTGCCATACTTCGAGCATCCGCTCAGATCGCCCTCGGCAAAGCCCTTCACCGCGGGCGACGGCCGGATTTTTCATCGGGTTGTCGCTCAAGGCTCGCTGGCGTGCAATCACCGAGATCACTCGCCGGCCTTCCGGCGTGGACAGGTAGGGGACGAGTTCACCGGCAGCGATGCGGCGAGCCAGCGTCTGCCCCACCTTGCTCGCAACCTCCTCCCATCTCATCGGATTGTTCTGTGTCATCCGCTGAGACTGCGCGAGCCTTCTGGCCTCGGACATCGGGACGTGCGGGATGCGCCCCTGCGCGTGCAGGAACTTCAGGCGCTCGCTCAACACGACGCGCTGTGCCTTTAACGTCGCGCTGATCTTCGCTCGAACCTCTGGCCGCTTCGCAGGATTGTCTCGCCTTCGCAAGCTGGAGAGTTTCGCCCTCACCTCAGGTCGCTTTGAGGGGCTATCGACCGTCCTCAGATAGTTGAGCTTGTCCGATTGCTCCATGACAAGGATCTGATCGTCCAGTCGCAGGTCGCCCACTTCGACCCACCCTCGGGACGTATAGACCGGATGCTCATCGGTGATCTCGATCGTCTCGCCCGTCTGCATCCTGATCTTCAGCAGCTTGTTGACCCACCGGTTGCCGGTCGCGATGATCGTGGTCTCGGCGAGCTTCTTGGCCTCCTCATCCCACGCCATCAGCTTGTCGCCAACTTCCAGCTCTTCGATCTTCTTGTTCCTGCCTTGCGCCGTGATGACAATCGTCCCCTTCCTCAGGCAGAAGCTGCAATGATACGGACACCCGAGACTGGTGTAGATGGCGGCGTAGGGCTGGCGCTTGAGATCACCGAAGGTGTGCCAGTTGTGCGCGCGGTACTTCTCCATCGGCAGCAGGTCCCAGGCCATCGCCGGCATCTGCTCATCCAGCTCGCGCACAAGTGGTGCTGGCTCGGTGGCTACAGCGCCGCCGTTTTCCCGGTGCCACAGCCCGCGCACGCGATTCAGGCCATTGGCCGCGCCGGTCTTGAGCCACTCAACCAGCTCAAGCGTCGTCACCGGCCCCTCGCCCCCGCAGACAAAGTCCGCCGCCTCCTCGCGCAGCGTGCGCTCGGGTAGTGCTGCGACATGCCCGCCGACGAGCAAGACCTGCTGCGCCGGCGTGCGCTGCTTGATCGCCGTGCAGATCGCGCCGGCGGACGTCATGTTCTGCGTGGAGGCCGAGGGCTGATGCCCGTACACCACGACCGCAGCCAATCGCGGCGCAAGCGTTTCGAGGCGCTCAGCGACTTGCTCGGGCGCCAGGTCCTCCGCCTCCGCGTCGATGATCGCCACCGAACAGCCATGCCGGCGCAGGTACGTCGCGATGAGCGCGGCCCACACCGGCGGCTCGATCGCGGAGAGCTCGCGCCCAAGCCGCTGATAGATCTGCATCCGGCTGCCCGGATTGATCAACACCGCATCCAGCATCACCTTGTTCACTCCTCCGCTGTCACCATGTCACTCGCCCTGCACAAGACTCCTCACCTCAAGCCTTCTGTCCCAGGATGGCCTGCATTTGACGTGCCAGGGCCGGCAGATCGTGCTCCACCGCCGCCCACACCGCATCCACATCGATCCCGAAGTAATCATGGACCAAAATGTTCCGCATCCCGATGATCTTGGACCACGGCACCTCTGGATGTCGAGTTGTGAATTCGGTCGAGAGGCCCCGCGCGGCCTCGCCGATGATTTGCAAGTGCCTCAGGACCCAATTCTGGATGAGCTCATCCCGCTCGAACGCTACGCGACCTTGAGCCGCATACTTCTCAATCCGACTGATGGCCTCCTGGATATCGAGTAATCGCTCGCGGTCATCCCTCATAGAGAGATCGCCTCGCGGAGGATCCGCTCGCGGAGACGCGGACGAATGCCTTGTGGCGTAACCACATCCACGTGGCAACCCAAGAGCTCTTGGAGTTCAATCAACAACCCACCCAGGTCGAGCAGACTGTGGCCCGGCTCAAGGTCAACGAGGACGTCGATGTCGCTATCGGGCCTGGCGTCTCCCCGAGCGACGGAGCCAAAGACGCGCATGTTCCTCGCCCCGTACTTGGCGGCAAGTCGCAGGATCTCTGCCCGGTGGTCCCGTATCCGTTCCTGAAGCAGCATCGTCACTCCGTCACCCGGCCGCACGTTCGCTCAAAATGCCTGTCCCTCGGTGCCTGGCACTTTTCCTATTTTCTCATCCAAACACTTTAATTCCTTCAGGGGTGAACCTTGGTTCCCCCTCAATCAAAATTACGATTTCATCGCCTGGCCGACCGGCCACTTCTTGCACACCTACGGTAGCGTGCAACATTGGCTCAAATGCCATCAGCATGGCCTCAACAAGTTGCCGATCCTTTGGACGGAAGATTGCCTTGATCGGCTGCCTTGCCGGGCTGACTATGTGGGAGGTGAGCACCTTGACCTCAAATCCCGCAGCACGCAAGAGATCACTCATTTCATCAGCAATCTTGACTCTGCTCTGATTCCCACTATCAGCGGAAATAGTCACCATGGGAAAAGGAGGAGCAAACTGATTTCGCACTCTTTCAAGGTTATCGTGAACAACTTGCCTGATCGGATCACTGACGGTCTTGAAGATAGGTGCCGTCACCACATTGATTGTATTGTTTCCTCTTTGGCCCATGGTATTTACGGAACCGGGGGAATTCTCTACCTTCATGGCTTGTGTGGATTGAGATGCCCTTCCAAAACAGATCAGCAATACCACACCGATCAAGCTAAGACCACCCGTAATCCAAGCACCCCTAACAGTCACAGGCATTCTTGACCCCATAGCGTTACCTCCTGCTCTGTCGAAAAGCTGCTGCGTAGCAGCGGGTGACGCGGAGTCCCTCGACTCGGCATTGCCTCGCTCGGGACGAATGCCGAGCGCAGTCGAGGCAGAGCCGGGGTCCCCATGTCCGCCCGCAGAACCAGCGCGAGAGTCGCTGGGCGAGGACGGACGTGGGGTGGCGCAGCGGCAGGCCCCGCTGCCTGAAGCCGACGAACATTACAGCGAGCTGGTTTTCGACAGACAGAGCAGTT
>JACPXS010000137.1 GCA_016196415.1 Candidatus Omnitrophota bacterium | reverse complement strand
GGATTTATGAAACCGGTTCTAACGATTGGGCCGCTGGCCATCCCCGATCAGCGATTTGCCGATTTTCTGCGAGGCGTGATCGACGGTGACGGAAATATTCGTAGATGGCGCCACCCGACAAACGGCCGTGAACAGTGGGCCGTAAGGATTTACGGAGCCTCTGAACCATTCATTCGTTGGCTCCAAGCGAGCGCAGGACGCTTGTGGCACGTGAGAGGCTTTGTGTATCACCAGAAGCCTGGAGATGAGCGGCGCCACGCGCTCTATACCCTGAAGTACGGCAAGCTGGCGGCAAGAGTTATCCTGGCGAAGTGCTATACGTCAGGATCGCTTGCGCTTGAACGAAAACGAGTTCTTGCCGCAGCGTGCATAGCTGGGTCTGTTGGATGGTCGAAAAGCAAGACTGTTCTGGATCGCGCGTTGTGGAGCGGGTGGAAGTAAAGCATGTTTGGGAAGGCCGCCAGCCCAATCCAAACGTCGATCCAACATCCGGACTTGTGAAGGAACCATTAGGAGTCATGGGCCGGGGTGGTGGAACGGTTTACACAGGGGACTTAAAATCCCCCGCTCGAAAGGGCATGTGGGTTCGACTCCCACCCCCGGCACGACTTAGTCAGACGCATCGGCATGTAACGTTGAACGGGTAACGTGAAAAGGTGCGACGGCGAGTTGTCCGGGCGGTTAGCTCAGCTGGTTAGAGCGCATGGTCGACATCCATGAGGTCACAGGTTCAAATCCTGTACCGCCCAGTTTTCTCGCCGATGGGCGTGAAAACTGGATGCCGAGCGCGGCCGACATCAGAAAGGCCGCGCGAGGCACCACCTTCTATCGAATGGTCTAATGGGCCACGCAGGCAAATCTGACGAACTGAAAGCCAAAGACCCGCTCTATGCGCTGCGCCATAGCGCAGCCCACATCATGGCGCAGGCGGTGCGGCGGCTCTACCCGCAGGCGAAGCTGGCGATCGGGCCACCGATCGAGGAGGGGTTCTACTACGATATCGATCTGCCGCTCAAGCTCACCGATGAAGACCTGCCCAAGATCGAAGCGGAGATGGCCAAGATCGTCAAAGAGAACCACCCCTTCATCCAATCCTTCCTGAAGAAAGAAGAGGCGGTGGCGTTCTTCACAGAGCGCGGCGAGCGATACAAGCTTGAGATCATCAACACCATCCCGGACCCGCGCGTCTCGCTCTACACCGACGGGGAGTTCATCGATCTGTGCGAAGGGCCGCACCTGCGAGCCACCGGCGACGTGAAGGCCGTGAAGCTGTTGCATCTGGCGGGCGCCTACTGGCGGGGCGATGAACGCCAACCGCAGTTGCAGCGCATCTACGGGACCGCCTACTTGACGGCGGCGGAGTTGGAGGCGCATCTCAAGCGGCTGGAGGAGGTGAAGCGCCGGGATCACCGACGAGTCGGAACCGAGCTCGGATTCTTCAGCTTCGAGGAGCTGGCCGGCCCCGGGGTCGTGTTCTACCACCCGAAGGGGGCCCTGGTGCGTTCGCTCATTGAGGATGAGATCAAGCGGCGCCACCTGGAGCGCGGCTACGAGCTGGTGATCACGCCGCACCTCTTCCGAGCCGAGATCTGGAAGCGGTCCGGGCATCTGGAGTATTACAAGGACCACATGTTCCTCTTTGAATCCGACGAGCAGGGATTCGGCCTGAAGCCGATGAACTGCCCGGGCCATATCCTCATCTACAACGCGCGGCTGCGCAGTTACCGCGACTTGCCGCTCCGGTTCTTTGAGTTGGGCACGGTGTATCGGAATGAAAAATCCGGCGTGCTGCACGGGCTGCTGCGCGTGCGAGGCTTTACCCAAGACGACGCGCATATCTTCCTGCGCGAGGACCAATTGGTCCAGGAGATCACGCAGATCCTCGATTTCGAGTTTGAGGTCATGCGGGCCTTCGGGTTTACCGGCTACGAGGTCGAGCTGTCGACGCGCCCCGAGCAGTCGATCGGCAGCCCATCGGCATGGGAGCACGCGGAGGCCTCGCTGCGCGAAGCCTTGGCGGCGCGGCGCCTCGCCTTCGCGGTTCACGAAGGCGAGGGGGCCTTCTATGGGCCAAAGATCGACATCAAGATCAACGACGCCCTCGGCCGCAGCTGGCAGTGCGGAACGATCCAGTGCGATTTTGCGTTGCCGGAGCGCTTCGGGCTCACGTACGCGGGCGCCGACGGCAAATCCCATCAACCCATCATGATTCACCGCGCGCTCTTGGGCAGCTTGGAGCGGTTCTTCGGAATGCTCATCGAGCACCACGCCGGCGCCTTGCCGGTGTGGCTCTCGCCGACGCAGGTGGTGGTGGTCCCGGTGGGGGATACGTTCCTCGAGTATGCGAGAGAAGTGACACGGCTGTTGCGCGAGCACCGCCTACGCGTGCAGTGCGATGAGCGCAACGAGACGATGCAGGCGAAAATCCGGGATGCGCAGCTGCAGCGCGTTCCGTACATGGCGGTCGTCGGGGAACGGGAGACCCGCGCGCGCACCGTGGCGGTCCGTCACCGTCGAGACGGGGATCTCGGCACGATCGGGATCGAGGCATTTGCGGCGCGGGTCCATCAGGAGGATGAGCGGCGACGCATTTCATGAAACGGCTGGCGGCCTTTTGGCACCGAGGTCCTGGAGCGGTTCCGACGGCTGGAGCATAGAGGAGGAGAGGCAAGCGTGAAACAGTTGCGGGTGAATGAACGGATTCGGATCAATCAGGTGCGGGTGATTGGAGAGGCGGGGGAGCAGCTCGGGGTCATGTTGGCGGTCGACGCGCTGCGGCTTGCGCGAGAGCGGGGCTTGGATCTGGTGGAGGTCGCTCCCCAGACGTCGCCTCCCGTGTGCCGCATTCTGGATTTCAACAAGTTTCGCTACGAGGAGCAGCGGCGGGAGCGCGAGGCGAAGAAGAAACATCACGTCGCCAAGCTCAAAGAAGTGAAGTTCAAGCCCCACATCGAGACGCACGATTACCAGGTCAAGCTCGATCGACTCAAGCGTTTCCTCATGCGTGGAGACCAGGCAAAGGTCACGATGGTCTACCGAGGCCGGGAGCTCGCGCACACGGAGCTTGGCCGGCGCATTCTGGATCGGCTCATCGAAGACCTGAAGCCCATCAGCAAAGTGGAACGGAACCCGGCGCTCGACGGACGCTTCATGACCATGGTGTTTGGGCCGGACCGCGAGAAGATCCGGCAGCTTGAGCGGCAAACCGCCCGTCAACGCGCGCTTGCCGAACGCGCGGCGGCTTCACACGCGTCGCCGGTCGGCTCCATGTCACCAGCCGGCGGATCCCCGGCGGCCCCAGGGCCGCATGGGCCGACGACCAAGGAGTGACCGATGCCAACCTTAAAGACGGCAAAAGGGGTGAAGAAGCGCATCAAGGTGACGGGGACGGGCAAGCTGCTTGCGTTTCCCGCAGGGCGGAGGCATCTCCTCGCCGGCAGGCCAGCGAAACTGAAGCGGCAGGCCCGCCGACCCCAACGGCTTGTGCCTTCCGACGCGAAGAAGATCCGAGCGCTGCTGCCCTACCAATGAGCCCTCTTCCGTGGCGAACTGGCAAGGTGCAGTAGCAGCCACTTTGCCGCTGGCCACTACGGGAGAACCGGAGGAGAATCCACGATGGCGAAAGTGAAGTGGGCGGTCGCTTCTCGCAGGCGACGGAAACGGTTGCTGAAGCACGCCAAGGGGTACCGGGGCGCCAGACGGCTCCATCTGCGCAAGGTGAAAGAAACGCTCATGCGAGCGAAGGCCTACCGGACTCGCGACCGCAAGGTGAAGAAACGGATGTTTCGCAATTGGTGGGTCATCCGCCTCAACGCGGCGGCGCGCTCGCGCGGCCTCACGTATAGCACGTTCATGGCGGCCTGCCGGAAGGCCAACGTGAAATTGGACCGCAAGCAGCTTGCCGAGCTGGCGGTCAACGACGAGCGCGCGTTCGACCAACTCGTGACGCAACTCACCGCAGCCCCCACCTGATGCCTGCGGCGGAAGGCCCGCCGTGGGCGGACGGCGCCTGAAGCGCCGGATGAGCTAACCCAGCCATGTCCGACGGACGCACGATCGATTTTTCGCATCAGGAGGAGTCGCGGGTCACGGTTGTTGACCGCGGAAACCTCCATCGCGTCCTCAGCACCCCGCAGCTCTTTTCCATCGGCTACGGGGACGTAGGCTCTTCCATCTACTATGCGCTTGGCGTGACGACGCTGTACGCCCTCGGGGCGACCCCCTTAGCCCTGGCGCTGGCCGGCATCGTGTTCTTCTGCACCGTCCTCACCTACACCGAGCTCTCCACGGCGATGCCCGAATCGGGTGGATCCTGCAGCTTCGCCCGCCATGCCTTTAATGACTTGGTCTCCTTCATCGCGGGCTGGGCCCTGCTCCTCGATTACATCGTGACGATCGCCATTTCCGCTTACTCCATCGGCCCGTATCTGAGCAACTTCCTGCCGGTCCTGAAGAGCGCGGTCGGGAACGTGCCCTTCACCCTGATGATCCTTGGGGTGCTGTTGGGACTGAACGTGCTGGGCATCAAAGAATCGACCAGAATCTCGCTGTTATTGTGCGTGTTCGATATCGTCACCCAGTTGGCGATTATTACCGTCGGGCTGGTGTTGCTCATGCAGATCGCGCAGCCGGAGCAATTTGTGCATCACCTGAAGCAGCTGTGGATCCGGATGCATATCGGAGTTTCTGACGCGGTCTGGTCTCCGAGCTGGGAGCAATTTTTCAAGGGCGTCGGGATGGCGATGGTCGCCTATATCGGGATCGAGTCCATCTCGCAGCTTGCCGGAGAGGCCCGCCACCCCAATCGCACCCTGCCGCGGGCGATGCTCTCGACAATGGTGACGCTGTTTGTGTTGTACTTCGGCATTTCGGCGATCGCCCTCACGGCATTGACTCCCCAGGAGCTGACCAGCGCCTACCTCGAAGATCCAATCGCCGGCATTGCGGCGTCGATCCCCTTTGGGCGCCAGTACCTCGCGCCGTGGGTGGGGCTGCTGGGCGCGACCATCCTGTTTGTAGCCGCCAACGCCGGACTCATCGGCGCCTCACGGCTGACGTTCGCCATGAGCGAGCACTTCACGCTCCCGCGGCTCTTCTACAAACTGCACCCGCGCTTCAAGACCCCCTACGTGTCGCTGGTGGCGTTCACCCTCATTGCGGCGACGATCGTGGCGGTCGCCAGGAACTTGACCCACATCGCCGAGCTGTACAATTTCGGTGCCATGCTGTCGTTCGCGCTCGCGCACCTGTCGCTGCTGGGCTTGCGCATCCGCCAGCCGAAATTGGCCCGCCCATTCAAGGTGGGGGGCAACTTCCGTATCGGTCGGATCGAGCTGCCGGTGACGGCGGTGATCGGGTTGCTTGGCACGACCGCGGTGTGGATCGACGTCATTTTGACGAAGCCGGCCGGGCGCAATCTCGGATTTCTCTGGATGGGCGTCGGTCTGACATCCTATCTCTGGTACCGGCACCAACAGCGGCTTCCCGTCGCCGCTCGCGTGGAGATCGAAAAGCTCCAGATGCCGGAGTACCAGCCGGTGGGCCTCAAGAAAATTCTGGTGCCGGCGACCGGAGCCCACACGAACGACGTCATGCAGTTTGCGGCTAAGCTGGCGAAGATGCACGGAGCGGACGTCACCGCGCTCAATGTCATCGAAATCCCGCCCTCGCTTCCGCTTGATACGTTCTTTCCGGAGAAGCTGACGCTGGCCGACTCCATCATGGAGCAAGCGCAAGCCATCGGGCGCGAGTACGAAGTGCCGGTTGATGCTCAAGTCAAGCAGTCGCGTTTTGCCGGGGAGACCATCGTCGAGATCGCCAAGGAAGGCCGGTACGATCTGATCATTCTGAGCGCGAGGCCTCGCTTGACCGCTCCGGGCCGGTCGTCGCTGGGGACCACCGTGGAACATGTGATGCACAACGCGCCAGGGCGGGTCTGGATCTTCACGGGCAAAGCCCCATCAGACAAATGGGTACTGCCTCAGTTTGACGGGTGACGCGGAGCCGGGGCCTCCGCCTACGGCGTACGGCACTCCTGTAGCGTCCACCATCAGGGTGGACGCGAAATGCCGGACGCGCTGGCGGCCGGCCGTCGCCGACCTACTTCGCGGGTCCCCCGGCTCGGTCGCAGGCCCCCGTCACACTGAGGCACTACCGACAAATGAGACCGCTGTAGGGCCTGCGCACGACGGCCAAGGTCAGGACAGGAGTCGGGACATGGAGTTCCTCCAAGAACTCGAGTCACTCGAAGCGACAGCCCTCTCGGCCATTCGTCAAGCGGACTCGGCGCAAGCCCTTGAAGCGCAACGTGTCGCCTGGCTGGGGCGCAGGAGCCGGCTGACCGAGCTCATGAAAACAATCCCGAGCCTGCCTGTGGAGCAGCGCGCGGAACTCGGCAAGTGCATCAACCAGGTGAAAGCATCGATCGAATCAGTGATCGCCTCGCAGCGCGAAGCCCTCGCCGCTGGCCAAACCGCACCCCCACTTGATGTGACGCTCCCTGGGGCTGCGCTCTCGCGGGGGCGGCTCCATCCCATCACGCAAACCATCGAGGCGGTCCTCTCCATCTTCGTGCCAATGGGGTTTGAGATCGTTGAGGGACCGGAGCTGGAATTCGAGCGCTACAACTTTGATGCGCTCAATATCCCGCGCGACCACCCCTCCCGCGAGTCATTCGATACGTTTTTCGTCGAGGCGCCTGCTGATCCGAAGAAAGGCCGGTGGCTGCTGCGCAGCCACACCTCACCGGTTCAAATTCGGGTCATGGAACGCCGAAAGCCGCCCCTGCGCATCGTGGTGCCCGGGAAGGTGTACCGGCCCGACCCGTTGGATCCCAGTCACAGTTTCATGTTTCATCAGATCGAAGGGCTCATGGTGGATGAGCACACGTCGTTCGCGGATCTGAAAGGGGTGCTGGAGCAGGTCCTGAAAACGCTCTTCGGCGCGCAGACCCTGACGCGCTTTCGCCCGCACTTCTTCCCGTTCACCGAACCCTCGGCGGAGGTCGACATCGCCTGCGCCTCGTGCCGCGGCATGGGTTGCTCGACGTGCGGCCGGAAGGGCTGGCTGGAAATCATGGGATGCGGGATGGTGCACCCCTACGTGTTCAAGGCGGTGGGCTACGATCCGCGCGCCGTGCAAGGGTTTGCCTTCGGGCTCGGGGTGGAGCGCATCGCGATGCTCAAATACGGCATCACGGACATCCGGATGTTTTTTGAGAACGACCTGAGATTTTTGGAGCAGTTTTAGCCATGAGAGTTCCGCTTGAGTGGCTCAAGGAGTACGTGCCCATTCGGCTCTCCCCCGAGGAGCTCGCCGATCGCTTGACGATGGCTGGCCTCGAAGTCATCGGCCTCGATGAGGAATCGGCGGGCCAGGTTGTCTTCGATGTGGAAGTCACTCCGAACCGCCCGGATTGCCTCTCGATTCTCGGCATCGCGCGGGAAGTCTCGGCCATCACCGGCCAGCGCCTCAAACTCCCGCCGGTTCAAGGTTCAAGGTTGAAGGTTCAAGGGAGGCGTCCTCGAACCTCGAACCCCGAACCTCGAACGCCGTTGACGATTCGGATTGAGGACCACACGGGATGCCAGCGGTACATCGGACGGCTGCTGCGCGGCGTGAGCGTCGCCCCGTCACCGGTGTGGATGCAGCGCCGATTGCGGGCCTGCGGGGCGCGCCCGATCAACAACATCGTGGATATCACGAACTACGTGCTCTTTGAATACGGCCAACCGCTGCACGCCTTCGATGCCGAGCGACTAGCAAGCAGCACCGTCTTGGTGCGCCGGGCCAGGCCCGGGGAGCGCATCACGACCCTCGATGGGGTGCCGCGGGGCCTCTCGACTGAGATGCTGATCATCGCAGATGCGCGCGCGCCGGTGGCGATCGCCGGCGTGATGGGTGGAACGGGCAGCGAGGTGACGGTGCGCACCACAAGCGTTCTCCTCGAGAGCGCGCTCTTTGATCCGGTGACGATTCGGCGCACCGCGCGGGCGCTGGGCGTCGCCAGCGAATCCTCCTACCGATTCGAGCGCGGGATCGATCCTGCGGGAGTGGAGACGGCCTCTCGGCGAGCCGCCGCGCTGATCCAGGACCTCGCCGGCGGGGAAGAGGCGGGTGTGCGCGATACCGGCAAGAAGCCGGCACAACCCCCCGCCATCACGATTGATGTCCGACGGCTCAGCCAATGGTTGGGCGTGCGCGTTGACCCGCCGACCATCCGGACGACGCTGGCGCGTCTTGCCTGCCGCGTTGCGTCCTCGGGCGGATCGGCTACGTTCCAGGTGAGCCCCCCATCGTTCCGACGAGACCTAGTGCTTGAGGAAGATGTATATGAGGAGCTGGCGCGAGGGATCGGCTATGACCGCATCCCCCCCACCCTGCCCCGGGCTCCGATTGCCACAAAGTCCTCCGGCGAGACAACGCCGCATTGGCGGGTTCAGTCGCTGCGATGGGTATGCGCCGGGCTTGGGCTTGCTGAAGCCATTCCGTGGGCGCTAGTGTCCGAATCCAGCCTGAAGCTGTGCGGATATTCGGTGGACCAGGCCGTTCGATTAGCCAACCCGCTGAGCCAGGACCACGCCTATGTTCGTCCCTCGCTGCTGATCGGGTTGCTCCATACGGTGCGACGGAACGTCACCCAGGGACGAACTGATGTGCGACTGTTTGAACTCGGCAACGTCGTCCTCCGGAGCCCCGTCGGCTCGGGATTGGTGGAAGAGCTCCAGGTCGGCGTCATCCTCTCGGGGTGGTGGCGCCGCGATTGGCGCGGCCAGCATGCGCCGTGCGATTTCTGGATCCTCAAGGGGTTGCTGGAAGCGATCGTGGATCGATGGCGCGCGGGGACACTCTCCGTCGACACCGCACGCCTCCCCTGGGCCTCACCGGGCCGTGGCGCAACCGTGCAGCTCGACGAACACCCCCTCGGCATCGCTGGACAAGTCTCCCCAGCCGTGACGCAAGCGCTCAACATTGACCAGGAGGTCTTTTTTGCCCAACTCTCCGTGCCCGCGTTGCTCCAGGCGAAGCGGCCGACGACTACGATCAAACCCCCCAGCGTATTTCCTCCCGTGAAGCGAGACCTTTCCGTGCTCATCGGACAGGAGGTTCCATTCGAGACGCTGTCCCGCGCCATTGGTGAACTCGCCGGAGATCACGCGAGCCGGGTGGAACTTATCGATCGCTTCGTGGGCGAACAGGTGCCTGCGGGGAAGAAGAGCCTCACCTTTTCCATCGAATACCGAAACCCGTCCAGAACGCTGACCTCCGCCGAGGTGGATGTGCTGCATGGCCAAATCGGCCAGGCGCTTGGCACGCGGTTTGGCGCCGTGCTGCGCTAGCAGAGGGTAGTGGTCACGTTTGGCGGGTGACGCGGAGCCGGGTCCCCTTCGGCCGCCCGCAGAACCAGCGCGAGAGTCGCTGGGCGAGGAGGGACGCGGGTGGCGTAGCGGCAGGCCCTGCCAAACTTGACCAGTACCTAGCGGGGCGCAGGGACGCGTGCTATACTGGTGGTGAAGCCGGGGTCGATCCGTCGGCCCCGGTGTTTGTCTCACCACCGACGAGAAAGGACCGAAGATGTCACAAGGGTTTACCGTGTGGTTGACAGGGCTCTCG
>JACPXS010000136.1 GCA_016196415.1 Candidatus Omnitrophota bacterium | reverse complement strand
GAGAATGTCCTCGAGCATGCCGAGGGCTTCTCGGAGGAAGCGGGATTCGACAAACAGGCTCACGCCTGTATAGTCGTGGGAGGTGAAGGCGTTGATCGTCCCGCCGTAGCGCCGGACTTCTTGCTCGATCGTTCCCGGGGGGCGTGACGGGGTGCCCTTGAAGAGCATGTGCTCGATGAAATGCGTGATGCCGCTCCCTACCGCAGGACCTTCCCCGCGCAGGCCGCCTTTGATGCGCGCCTCGATCGCCACGAGCGGCTGGCGGTGGTCTTCTTCCCAGACAAGCTGGAAGCCGTTGTCGAGCACAAGCTGTCGGACGGTCGGACGCGTCTTGGCGTCCGTGGAAGTTGCTGCGTGTGTGATCGGCATGGTGATGGCGATGACCAGCCCCACGAGCGCGTAGACGCACCTGCGCGTAACGAGGCGATGGCGGGTCGTCGTTTCTGCTCCAGGACGCATGCAGAGAGAAACGCCATCACCGCGGATCACGCGTCGAATGGCTGAAATCCTTTCGTTGCGAAGGATAAGGAGGGAGAAACGATCGAGTGGACTACGCGGCACGAGCCCGCCGGCTGATCGCCTGTCGGAGCTCTCGGCGCTTCCGCTCACTGGGCTTTTCGTAGTGTTTCTTGGCCTTGAGCGCCTTCAAGGTTCCTTCGCGCTCAAGCATGCGCTTAAAGCGCCTCAACGCCTTCTCGAGTGATTCATCATCCCGGACTTCTACGCGCGGCATATCCTTCCCTTCTTCACTTAAGCGACTATTCTAGGCGGAAAGTACCGTGCTGTCAACCCTACCAATCCGCTGGGGTTGCGCGTTCGCGGGTTGGCGCGTTCAACGCGCAAACGCGCGCCAACCCGCCAACGGGAACACGTGATGTCGTCACCGAAGCACAGACGCCTTCTGCGGTGTCCCAGGGAAGATGAGACAGGACCGATCGGGGTTCTATGAGGAGTCCAACAGGAATTCCAGCGGGACGACGACTGTTTTACTCGGTTCGATCATTGACGGGGGAAACGGAGGAAACGGGGCGGAGATCTTCACAATCCGCAACGCGACATCTTGAAGCGTCTGCGAGAGAGCCGATCGCTCTGAAACGACCTTCACGCTCTTGACTGCGCCGTTTGATGCCAGCTCAAATGCCACATACACCAGTCCAGACGCGGCGTCCCCGCTGAGCCAGGACTGGCGGTTCGCCGTCTGCTGAATCTGCTCCCGAAGGGCGCTGAAGTAGGTGAGGAGCACCGGGTCGCCTCGCGCCGCATCAACGAGGTTCGTGAGATCCACCACCGAGGAAGATCGATCCGGGGTGATGGGCGTGAGGGCTTGGCCGGCGCTCAGCGAGGGTCGTTCGGGAATGCGAATGTGGGCTCGTTCGCTGAGGCTCGGCGGTGCGGGCGAGGCGGCGGTTTCGCTCTTGGCTCGTGCCAGCCGCTCTTGCAGGTCTCGCAGGTCTTGCTGGGCCACGTCCGTATCATACACGATGTCGGGTGGCTGGCGGAGTCTCGGGGCCCGTAGCCATTCGATCTGGAAGAGCTGCCCCGACAACAGGATCAGATGAACGCCGAGTGACAGGGCGAAGGCAACGGTGAACACCCAATCACTCATGGCGTTGACCGGAGATGGCTGATTATGTGGTGCTGGTCTGAGGCCAGCCATATTCTCCCAAGAGCGGAACAAAGGAGCAACTGGCGATTTCACGCTGGTGGAGGGTTCCCTGGCGTTTCTCCACGCGAAGGAGGGCCTGAGTGGTCTGAGGGCCGATCGGCAGCACCATGACGCCGGGATTCCCCAACTGCTGAAGCAGCGGTGGTGGGATCTTCGGAGCCGCCGCGGTCACCACGATCGCATCGTACGGGGCGTGTTCGGGCCATCCGAGCGAGCCGTCACCTGTGGTGAAGTGCACATTGAGGTGGCCAAGCGAGTGCAAGCGCTGGGCCGCCGTCTGCATGAGCTCCATCAGGCGCTCCACGGAGAATACCTCAAGGGCTAATTCGGCGAGGATGGCGGTCTGGTAGCCGGAGCCGCTGCCGATTTCTAAGACGCGCTCATGACCTGTCAGGCGCAAGCCCTGGGTCATCAACGCCACCATATACGGTTGGCTGATCGTCTGCTCCGATCCGATCGGCAGCGGGCGGTCCGAGTAGGCCTGCTCTTGAAGCGTGGGGGGCACAAAGAGATGGCGGGGTACTGCGCGGAAGGCTGCGAGGAGTCGTGCATCCTGGATGCCTCGAGCGTGGAGCTGCTCTTCGAGCATGCGTTCGCACTGGGCTTCGAACGTCATCGCAGGCCCTCGCCGGCCAAGCACGCGTTCGGATGGTGATGGAGCGGATGTCCGCGCACGGGGGTCTCAACCGTTAGTGACGCCAGAGGAGATGGCGCAGGACCACGCCCAAAAACCGCACGGCATCACGAATCGGCCGAATATGACTCGGCTGCCGAGGCTGATAAATACTGCGGACGGGCACCGAAATGATTTTCCATCGACGCGCCGCCGCCCGGACCAAAAATTCGGTCTCGATATCAAACCGCCTCGCCCGCAGTGGGATGTCCTCCAGGACCTCCTTGCGGATGAAGCGAAATCCGCACTGGGAATCCGGAATGCGCTGGCGAGCGAGGGCCGAGACGATTGCCGACATCACTTCGTTCGTCCACTTCCTGACGATCGGCATTGATGCGTCATTGGCTATCCGGTTGCCCAGGACGATGCCTGCGTGCTGGATTTCTCCGGCCCGGATGAGTCCTGAGATTTCAGCCGGGTCGTGCTGCCCATCGCTGTCCATCGTGATCACCCCATCGTACCGCGCGCGCAGCGCGTACTCAAACCCGGTTCTGAGGGCAGAGCCTTTGCCTTGATTGCGCAGGTGGCTAATGACGAGCGCGCCCTGCGCCGAGGCCGCAGCAGCGGTCTGATCGTGCGAGCCGTCATCCACGACGACGGCGATCAGCCCCTGGGCTTTAATGCTCCGCACGAGCTCTCCAATGGTGGCGCCGGCTTCATAGGCCGGAATCACAACGCAGTACCGATTATTACTCATGCCGTCTTCAGCGGATCGGTTGGAAGTTGAGCCATTGATCAGGATAGTGTCTGATATACCGTTCGAAGATTGCCGCGTAGGTTTGCGTGAGCCCCAGGACCTTGGCCTTCCTGAGCGGCCGGATCGTCTGTCCCGCCGGCCAGATGGGGGGCTCAAAACACAAGCGGAATTTCCATTGGCCTTCTCGGATGAGAAATGTCGGGACGACCGGCGCGTGGCTGCGGAGGCTCAAGATCGCCGGCCCGAGCGGCCATGTCAGGCGTGTCCCAAACGTTGTCAACGAGACCCCGTGATCAAAGAACTCCCGATCACCGAGCACGCCAAGGAGCCTTCCCTGCCGGAGGCTTTGGAGGCTCCGCCGTACGGCATCACGCCCAACCGGGATGACTTCCAATAACCCGCATCGCGCACGCTGCCGGTTAAACAACCGATTGGTTCCAACGTCATCGTGCGGGAGGGCCACCACGCTGATCGGGAATCCCATGCGCTGGAGCAACACGCCACCAAGTTCCCAGTTCCCGAGGTGTCCGGTTAAGACGATCGTCCCCCGCCGGCTGCGAGCGGCTTCGAGCAAGTGGTCATAGCCCTCAACGCGCACGTCCGGGTTGAGCACGCGATGGATGGTGAAAAACTCGACAAGATACCGCCCGAAATTCCGAAACACCTCCTGAATCAGTCGGGCCTCGCGAGGGAGTGGCGCCCCAAGGATCAGCGAAAGGTTCGCGTGAACCGTCTGGCGATCCGATGCCGACATTCGAGCCCAACCGTCCGAAAGCCGTTCGGCGATCCGAAAGGCGGAGGGGCTGGAGCAGCAGAGGCTGAAGCCTTGTGCCAGTCGATATCCCAGGGACTTCGCGTTCATGCCCCGCGAGATTCAACCGACCGTTGCGCGCTCGTGGCGGAGGCGGAACTCCCCGCGTCATCATCCCCATCCGCGCGCACGCGCTCTGGCGCATTCCGCTTGGCGTACGCATCGGCGAGCTCCATGAGGAGTCGCGCGGTCTCCAACGCCGCAGACGGATGGGCCAACTCGGCATTTCGTCGACGAAGCGACTCCAGATGATCGGGGTTCTCGAGGAGATCTCGCACGGTTTGACGAACAGTTTCTGGCGATCCGGCCTGCACGGCCGCTCCTTGCGAGAGCAGATACCGCGCGTTGTAGGCCTCCTGACCAGGAATCGGGTTCACCACAACCAACGGGAGGTGCTTGGCCAGCGACTCCGACGTCGTAAGGCCGCCTGGCTTACTGATGAGCAGCGTGGCGAGGCTCATCAAGTGATGGATCTCCTGGGTGTATCCGAGCGGAAGCACGCGGTGGCGGAACCGTTGACTCTGCAGCCACGCCAGCAGCAACCGGTTGGTGCCGGCCACTACGACCATCTGGCAAGGATACGGCAGCGTATCGAGGTTGAGCACGATATCGCGGAGCTGCCCAAACCCTCCGCCCCCACCCATGAGGAGGAGGATCGGCTGTGAGAGATCCAAGCCGAAGGCGCTGGCGACGGCGGCTCGATTCACAGGTTCGAGAAACCGCAGGTCAATCGGAATGCCAAAGACCTTCACCCGATCGAGGTTCACCCCTTTGGTCATAAACCGCCGCTTGACCTGTTCGGAGGGGACCACGTAGGCGTCAACGGTGTCATGGAACCAATAGAGATGGGGCGCGTAGTCTGTCAGGACGCCCACGAGCGGGATTGGCAGGTGGTGGCGTCTTTTGAAATCTGCGACAATGCCGCAGGGATACGCCTGGGTGCAGGCGATGGCATCAGGACGCACGCTCTCAAGAAGGCGGTGGAGTTTTGTGGCATGGTACCGATGCAAGAGGGCTTGAAAATAGTGGATCCGTCGGTGGACGGCCGGGTTGTCGTACAGATACTCCCACACATCAGGTTGATGGCGAATGAGGGAGGAGTAGGTGCGGGAAATCGCCCACCGGACGGGTCGGCTGGCGTACTGGAGCGCATCGATGTTGACGACAGTCGCTGAGGGATCAAGATGCTTGAGGGTGCGCTCAATGGCGCAACTGGCGCGATGGTGTCCTGAACTCGTTGTAATGTGCAGGAGTAAGAACCGTCGTCCCGCCATGGTGACCCTGCAGCGCACCTCTTGTTGAGCGTTCCGAGGGGGCGTGTTGCGACCCGAGGCTCGAAGCGTTCAGTCTTCCATCTGGAGGACCCTCGCAATGCGCTTGATCGCTTCGCGCAACCGGTGTTCCGACTCCACCAGCGCAAACCGGATGAAGCCTTCTCCGTACTCGCCAAATCCGCTGCCCGGGGCTGCGACCACCCCAGCTTCCTGGACGAGCAGGGTTGCGAATTCAAGCGACGTCAGCGCGCTGAACTTGAGCGGGATTTTGGCCCAGACATAAAACGTGCCCTTCGGCATGGGCACCTCCCACCCAATCTGCGTGAGTCCATGGACAAACACATCTCGACGTTTCTGGTACGTGGACACGGCCCAGTGGACATACTCTTGGGGGCCGGTGAGTGCTGTGATGGCTGCCCACTGAACGGCGCGGAAGATGCCAAAATCGATGTAGTTTTTCGTCTTCGCCAACGAGGCCAGGACCTCGCGGTTTCCGACCCCAAATCCTAAGCGCAGCCCCGGCAAGCTATAGGATTTCGAGAGGGTATGGAACTCCACCGCGACCTCCTTCGCGCCCCCGACTTCAAGAATGCTGGGGGCTCGCGGGCCGTCAAAGACAAAATCCGAGTAGGCGAAATCGTGGACCACCATGATGCGATGCTGTGTGGCCCAGGCGATCACCTCTTTGAAAAACTTCAGATCCGCCACCGCCGTGGTGGGGTTGTGGGGGTAGCTGAGGAATAAGATTTTCGATTGTCGCAACACGCTTTTTGGCACCGTCTGAAGGTCCGGGAGGTAACCGCGCTCGGCATGGATCGGGATGTTGTAGAGGATCCCGCCGGCCATCACCACCCCGTTGAAGTGCACCGGGTAGGTGGGGTTGGGAACCAGGGCAATGTCATCGTGATTCAGGAAGGCGAGCGAGAGATGCGCGATGCCCTCTTTTGATCCAATCAGCGGAAGCACCTCATCCCTGGGGTCCACCGTGACACGGAACTTCCGGCGATACCATTGGGCGATGGCCTCATGGAGTTTCTCCTCCACGGCCTCCCCTCTCCGGGAATAGCGGTAGTTTTCCGGCCTGCGCGCCGATCGCACCAGCTCGTTCACGACGTGCTGCGGCGGGGGCAAATCGGGATTGCCCATGCCCAAGCCAATGACGTCCACGCCCTTGGAGCGGGCCTGTTCCTTCAGCTCGTCAAGGATCGTGAACAAATAGAGCGGGAGTCGCTTGAGTCGATTCGCTTCATGGAAGATGCGTCCGCTGGTGCGCTGCTGTTCCCGTTGGGTCCGTTCTCGCAGGCGCTGCTGGACGCGGCGGATCAACGCCGCTGATGTGGTGCGGGGGGCTCGAGGCATCAGCGAGGCTCACACGGGGACGGCATTCAGCTCGCTCGTGAGGGCCTCCTGATCTGGCCATGACCCGAGGGGAGCGACGGCATCAATCGCGTGATAGGAACTTCGGACAAACGGCCCGGCCTTGACCCATCGAAATCCGCAAGCCAAGGCCGCGCGTTCATAGGACTGGAATCGCTCGGGGCTGACGTACTCCATGACAGGCAGGTGATCTGGATCGGGCCTCAAGTACTGGCCGATGGTCAGATGGGTGACCCCGACGCGACGCAGATCCTGAAACGTTCGCATCACTTCCTCTGGGGTTTCGCCAAGCCCCACCATCACGCTCGATTTGATCAGGCTGGTCATCGCCAGTGAAGCGGCAACGCCAAGAACCCGGAGGGATCGGTGGTAGTTCGCTTGAGACCTCACGAGGTCCGAGAGGCGCTCAACCGTCTCAACGTTATGGGCCAGCACGTCCGGCCGGCCTTCTTGCATGAGCCGTTGCAGGAGCTCCTCGCGTCCATGGAAATCCGGGATCAGCGTCTCCACAGTCACCCCAGGATTCTGGCGCCGAACAGCGCGGATCACCTCGACGAAATGGCCCGCCCCTTCGTCCTGCAGGTCGTCGCGCGCCACCGATGTGATGACGACATGCCGGAGCCCCAGCCGCTTGACGGCTTGGGTAACGCGCCACGGTTCATCGGCGGCAACCGGCTCAGGGCGGCCGTGGTCCACGGCACAAAATCCGCAACGGCGCGTGCAACGATCCCCAAGGATCATAAAGGTTAGCTGTCGCTGGGAATAGCATTCGCGCACATTCGGGCAGAGGGCGCTTTCGCAGACGGTCGCCAGCCGTAAGTCGCTGATGAGGGTGCGCACCTGGCGAGCCACCCCGTCAGGCGAGAACGCGCGCGTCATCCAGCTCGGATATCGCCGCATCACGCGCTCCCGGGAATGAGCCTCCGGCGTTTCTTCGTCATGGGACGCGGACCTTCACCGTCTTCATCCGGTCAGCGATCGCCTGCGCCATCTCCTTTGTGCCCACGGCCGAGGGGTCATTCCGTTCCGGCTTCAGGTCGTACGTGACGTCGCGGCCTTCGCGCAACACGGCCTCGACGGCTGCGTCGAGCCGCTGGGCGGCCTCATGCTCTCCGAGATGGCGCAGCAGCATGACGCCTGAGAGAATCATCGCGGTCGGGTTGACGGTATTCAATCCCTGGTATTTTGGCGCGCTGCCATGCACCGCTTCGAAGACCGCGACCCCGTCACCAAGATTGGCTCCCGGGGCCACGCCGAGACCGCCGATCAGGCCTGCGCAGAGATCGGAGAGGATGTCGCCGTAGAGGTTGGGGAGCAGCAGCACGTCGAACTCTTGCGGCCTGAGCACCAACTGCATCGAGGTCGCATCAACCAGCCGATCTTCGAAGGCGACGCGGCCTTCGTAGCGCGAGGCAACGCTGCGAGCCGTCTCCCTGAAGATCCCATCGGTGCATTTCATGATATTCGCTTTATGAACGGCCGTCACCTTCTGGCGACCGTGAGCCAAGGCGTACTCAAACGCAAACGTCGCGATCCGCTCGGTGGCGGTCGCCGAGATCGGTTTGATGCTGATGGCCGCATCCGGCCGGATCGGTTGTTTCGACCAGTCCACGAGCTGGGCAATCAGCTCTTTGGTGCGCGCTTGACCGCTGGGAAACTCAATGCCGACATACAGGTCTTCGGTATTTTCGCGAATGATGATGAGATCAACGTGTTGAAACGGGGAGCGAACGCCGGCATACGTTCGGCACGGGCGGACGCACGCAAACAGGTCGAGCTGTTTGCGCAAGGCGACATTGACTGATCGAAATCCCGTTCCGATCGGTGTCGTGATGGGGCCTTTGATCGCCACCCGGTTGTCCCGGATTGACTGCAGCGTGTCCTCAGGAAGCGGGGTGTGAAACCGTTTGACGGCCGCTTCCCCTGCGATGCGCTCATCCCACTGGAACGCCACCCCCGTCGCGTCTAAGCACCGACGGGTGGCCCAGGCGACTTCAGGTCCGATGCCGTCTCCTGGAATAAAGGTCACCCGATGCGACATGCGGTTATCTCACCATCTCATGAGCTCGTTCGCCGGCGTCCCTGTTGCGCAAGCCACCGCTCCAACCGTTGTAACGCTTCATCAATCGTGGTCAGGGGAACCGCGAAGCTCAAGCGGAGGAATCCCGGAGCCCCGAATCCCTCGCCGGGAACGGTCGCCACAAGGGCTTCCTCCAACCACTGGGCGGCGGTCGCCTCAGCGGGTTGCCCTAACCCGCTGACATTACACCACGCATAGAACGCGCCGCCGGGAAGCAGGCAGCGCAAGGGGGATAAGCGGTTGAGGCCGCTTACCAAGCGGTCGCGTCGACGCTGGAATTCGTTTCGCATCTGCGCTACCG
>JACPXS010000138.1 GCA_016196415.1 Candidatus Omnitrophota bacterium | reverse complement strand
TGACGCGGCATGGATGGCATTATAGCTTAATTTTACATAACCGTGCGTAATGCCGTCAGGTATACTTATGCAAGATTGCTAAGAGCGCCTATCAACATGACTGCGGGGCGCTCTCGGTGAAGGGTGAAAACTGGAGGGTGAAGGGATCGCTCCATCGCTCGACCCCCTTCACCCTTGACCCTCCACCCTGCACCCAGAGCAGCCAAGGTCTTGTTGATCGCTGCTCTGATATGAACGACCCGTCGACCCAGGTCGACGCAAGGATTCCGAGCGGGCCGCATGGCGGTCGCTCCATTGAAGGGGATCGAATGCTCAAGGCGCTTGCAAGCGGACAGCGCGACAGCCGCCCGCAGGACCGCCCGATACCGGAAGAGGTCTCCTGGCCTTCCCGGCGAGCCTTCACCCTCATTGAGCTGTTGGTGGTGATCGTGATTTTCACCATGCTGGCCATCGCCGGCATCAATGAAATCCTGCGCGCTCGGATTACCGCCAATGAGCAGCGGACCCTCACCGATACCCCGGGGGCAGGCGCTCCGTCCATCGCCTTCACGTTGCTTGGCAATCCCCAGGCCTACCAAGTGGCCGGCGTTCGACACTTTTTGATCGATGAGCGCATGATGATTCACGCCACGACGGAGAACCGTGACGCGACGACCGCCGATCCGGCCATTCCATGATCCTTGCCATTGATCAAGGAACGACCGGCACGACGGTGCTGGCGGTGGACCGGCGCGCTCGGGTGGCGGCGCAGGCCTACGCCGAGCTGCCGCAGCACTACCCGCGCGCCGGATGGGTTGAGCACAACCCCGATGAGATCCTCCGCGTCACCTTTGGCGTCATCAGGCAAGCCCTGGCGCAACGCCGAGGGCTCCATCGGCGGATCGACGCGATCGGCATTGCCAATCAGCGCGAAACCACGATCCTCTGGGATCGCCGGACCGGCCGGCCCATCGCAAACGCCATTGTCTGGCAATGCCGGAGGACTGCGCCGATGTGCGATCAGCTCAAGCGGCGGCATCATGAGCCCGCCTTCAGGCGCAAGACCGGCTTGGTGCTCGATGCGTACTTTTCCGGAACGAAAATCCGCTGGTTGCTGGATCACATCCCACGGGCCAGCCGGCTGGCTCAGCGAGGGCATCTGGCATTTGGGACGGTGGATAGCTGGCTGATGTGGCATCTCACGGGCGGGACGGTGCATGCGACGGATGTCACCAACGCTTCCCGGACGCTGCTCTACAACATTAGGACGAAGCGATGGGATCCGGTCTTGATGCGCTACCTGGGAGTTCCCGGTTCGCTGCTGCCCCAGGTGCTGCCGTCCAGCGGATTATTTGGGCTGACGAGCGGTGCCGGGCCGCTCCCGGCCGGCATTCCCATTGCCGGAGTGGCGGGGGACCAGCAGGCCTCGATGGTGGGGCACGGCTGCCTGACACCTGGAAGTGCGAAGAACACCTATGGGACGGGCTGCTTCTTGCTGCTGAATACCGGCGATCGCCTGGTGGAGAGCCGCCACGGCTTACTCACCACGCTCGCCTATGGCGCCGAAGCGAAGCCGGTCTACGCGCTTGAAGGCAGCGTCTTCATCGCCGGCGCAGCCATCCAATGGCTGCGGGATGAGCTCCACCTGATTCGCACCGCGCGGGAAACGGCCGCGATCGCCCAACGCGTCAAGGACACCGGAGGCGTCTACCTGGTGCCGGCCTTCGTCGGCCTCGGCGCTCCCTACTGGGACATGCACGCGCGCGGCGCGATCCTGGGGCTGACGCGAGGATCCAATCAGGCGATCCTCGTGCGGGCGACGCTCGAATCGCTCGCCTACCAGACGCGGGACGTAGTGGAGTCCATGGAGCGCGATAGCCGTCTTCACCTTCGCGAGCTGCGGGTCGACGGAGGGGCTGCGCAGAACGATTGGTTGATGCAATTCCAGGCGGATCTCCTGGGCATTCCCATCGTTCGCCCCGCGATGATCGCCAATACCGCCAAGGGCGCAGCGCTCCTGGCGGGGATCGGCATCGGCTGGTGGACGCCACGCCACTTCATGGCCTTGGAAGGCAACCCTAAGCGCCAGCGGCGCTTTGTGCCTCGCATGCGCGCGGCGGAACGCAACCGGATCTACCAAGGCTGGCAGGATGCGGTGGACCGCGTGCGGACGGTGGCGTCTGGATGCCAGCCATGACCGCGCCCCGCGATATCGCGCTGGCCCGCTTGAGAGGAGAGCGGGCTGACCTGCTCATCATCGGCGGCGGCATTGTCGGCGCGGGGATTGCGCGTGATGCCGCGATGCGAGGCTTGCGGGTGGCATTGATTGAGCAGGGTGACTTCGCCAGCGGGACCAGTTCGAAGACGTCCAAGCTGATCCATGGAGGGTTGCGGTATCTTGAGCATGGGCACTGGCGTTTGGTCTTCGAGAGCCTTCGTGAGCGGCGCATCCTGCGGACGATCGCCCCGGGGCTCATCCATCCGCTCTCGCTGCTGCTTCCGGTCTATCGAGGCGATGCGCGATCGGCTTGGAAGATCCGCCTTGGGTTATGGCTCTACAGCCTGTTAGCTGCCGGGCGCAATCTCCGCTCACCTTACATGTTCTCCCCGCGCCGTGCGCTCGCGCGTGAACCGAGCTTGCGGGGGGAAGGACTGCAGGCAGTCGGCTGTTACACCGACTGCCAGATGGATGATGCCCGCGTGTGTCTGGCGAACATTCTCCAAGCCGTCAGCTTAGGGGCCATGTGCTGCAACTATGTGCGGTTGCGGGTCCTGTTGAAAGCGAACCAGGTGGTGTGTGGGGCGATCGTCGAAGACGTCTTCACCGGCCGTGAATTCGAAATCCGCGCTGAAGCCGTGGTCAACGCGGCAGGCCCATGGTCGGATCAGATCCGGCGACTGAGCGCAGCCGATGCCCCGCCGCGGCTGGCGCCCAGCAAAGGCGTTCACCTCATCGTGCCTCGCGTGGCCCACGAAGCACTCTTTGTGCAGTCCCGAGCGGATGCGCGCATGTTCTTTGTGTTGCCCTGGGGTGAGGGGTCTTCGCTCATCGGCACGACGGAGTCGCCACTCGACGGCACACTTGAGACGCTGGCGGCGAATGCCAATGAGGTGGACTATTTGCTCGATGAGGTGAATCGGATCCTGCCGAGCAGCCACCTCGATGCCGACGATGTGCTGGCCACGTTCGCCGGAGCGCGGCCCCTGTTGGCGTCCGCTCGCAGTGCAACGCGGGCCTCGCGCGAGCACCGGATCGAAGTGGACCGGTGGGGATTGATCAGCGTGATGGGCGGGAAATTTACCACCTACCGGCTCATGGCCAAGCAGGTCGTTGACCTGCTCATCAGGGAGCGCCGATGGACGGTCGATCGGTGTTTGACGGATCGCGTGAGTTTGCTGGAGAGCGTTCCGCCGGTTTCCGTTGATCACTGGCAGGCGATCACCCGGGCGCTCGATCCTGAACGCTTGGCGCGACTGCTGATGCGCTACGGCGCTGGCGCCCTGCACATCCTACGCCTGCTTGATCTCGATCCGGCGCTCGGCCATTCCCTGTGCCCGCACCACGAGTGGCTTGAAGCAGAGCTCGTCCATGCCCTTCGGAACGAGCTGGCGTGCACGATCACCGATGTATTCGCCAGGCGCACTCCCGTTGCCTGGAGCTCCTGCCAGGGTTTGGATGCGCTCTCGAGAATGACCGAGCTCTGCCAGCGATACGCCGGACGTTCTCGGGCCGAGATGGATCGTCAGATCGAGGAGTACCACCAGTTCCTCGCCAGGAGCCTGGCGTTTCGTCGCGCGGGCCTCCTCTCCTCCCTTGCGTCATGAGCGCGCCACCTCAGCCCAGAGCAGAATGCGGGCGGTTCGATCCCGCCGGCGGAGAGAGCGCCCGGGCCTACGCGCGGATTCGCTACCGGCTGTTCCTCGTCGATCTTGCCCTCTCGATGCTCTTCCTCGGCGCGCTGCAGGCGAGCGGGTTTTCCTCCTCGATCGCGCAGTGGTGGTCTCAGCGGGTGACGTGGAACCTCCTGGCCATCCTTGGGGACCTTGCGGTGTTCGGCGGCCTGTACTACCTTGCGATGCTCCCGCTGCATTTCTACAGCAGCTTCCTGCTTGAGCGTCGCTTTCATCTGTCTCGGATGACGCTGACCGCCTGGAGCATCCGGGAAGTGAAACAGCTTGCGGTGAGCGGCGTGTTGGGCGCGCTGGTGGCGGAGGGGCTCTACGCGCTCTTGCGGCATGCCCCGACACACTGGCCGATCTGGGCGACCCTCGGCTGGGTCCTCGTGAGCGTCGTGATGGCCCGCATCTTTCCGACGGTGGTGCTACCGATCTTCTACAAGACGAGGCGCTTGGAGGATGAGGGACTGGTGCAGAGGCTCTTGGCGCTCTGCCAGCGCGTCGGGCTTGCGGCGATTGGGGTCTTCCGCGTGGAGCTCGGGGTTGAGACCCGGAAGGCCAACGCGGCGCTGGTGGGGGTAGGCAGGAGCCGCCGAGTCCTGCTCTCCGATACGCTGCTCTCAACCTTCACACCCGAAGAGATCGAAACCGTGCTGGCCCATGAGCTGGCCCATCACCGCTACCGCCACATCCCCAAGTTGCTGCTGTTCAGCGCGGCCGGCTCGTGGGTGGCGTTTCAATTGACCCGGCTCGTCGGATCATCCTGGGTGCATGCACTTGGGCTCCGAGGGCTGTCCGACATCGCGGGGTTTCCGATCCTCATGCTGTGGCTCTCCGTGGTGGGCCTGATCGGCCAACCGATTCAGCATGCGCTCTCGCGATCCTTGGAATGGCAGGCGGATCGTTTCGCCGTCGATGTGACGAAGCGGCCCCGGGCATTTGCCGATGCCCTGAGGCGGTTAGCGGCGCTCAACCTCGCAGACCCGGCGCCGCCGCGGTGGGTCGTGTGGCTGTTGTACGATCATCCCCCGATTACTGAGCGGATCCGCGTGGCAGAGCAACAGGCCTGACGCAGAACAATCACCAGGTGTCAGAAGAAAGGGAACCATGGCAGGCGGTCCGGTGTCTCATCAGGCGGGTGAGTCGCATGGCGTGCAGGATGACGACCGCCTACTGATCGAGCGCGTGCTCGCCGGTGATGGGAGCGCCTTCGACCCACTCGTGCGGCGCCACCAGCAGGTGGTGTTCGCTGTTGCGCTGCGGATGCTCGGTGATCACGATGAGGCGCAGGACGTGGCCCAGGACACCTTTGTGCGCGCCTACCAGTCCCTCGGGGCGTTTCGCCGGGAGGCGAAGTTGTCAACCTGGCTCGTTTCCATTACCATGAACCTCTGCCGAAACCGTCGCCGGTGGTGGGCCAGACGGCGGCGGGTCATCGCGGCGTCCCTCGACGATCCCGTGGAATCGGGAGAGGGATCGCTTGGCCACGACGTAGCGGATCCGTCCCCATCGCCCCGGGCGGTTGCGAGACGCCAGGAGCAGGGCGATCTGGTGCGGGAGGCCTTGCGGCAGTTGCGCGAGACGGAACGGATCGTGATCGTGCTGCGCGACCTGCAGGGGTGTTCGTATGAGGAGATTGCTGCGATGCTCCGCTGTCCGATGGGCACGGTGAAATCGCGGCTTAACCGGGCCCGATGGAACCTGCGGACCCTGCTGAACGGGAAACTCTGATGACCTGCACAGCGTATCGTCGGTGGCTCTCACCGTATGTCGATGGGGTGCTGGGCGCGCAGGAGCGCACCCGCCTGGACGACCATTTAGGCGGGTGCGATGTCTGCCGCGGGGAGCTGGACTCCTTGAAGCGGATGCTCCACACGCTGCAAACGCTGGACGTTCCCAAGGCTCCTGACTTGTTGCCAGGTATCCATCGCAAGCTGCAGGCGGCTCCCTGGTGGCAGATGCTTGCGCGTCGGTTCACGACCCCATGGCCGGCGAGCCTGCCGCTGCACGGGCTGGCGCTGGCGACGACTGCGTTACTGGTCATCATAGTGGCCAACCTGCCGGGGATCACCAGGAGGGATGCGATCACACCGGAGCGATTCCGGGGCGGCCCGGAGCGGTCTTTGGTGATCGCCAAAAACGTCCTGGTAGGCGACTCCACAATAGTGGGCGCGCTGAAAACGAACCTAGCGCAGAAGCCGCCAAGGGAGTACGGAGGCGAGAAAGGCGAACGTTCGTCCCAAGACCGCATATCGGTTCAGGGTTCTGAGTTCGAGGTTCAGGGCCAGGACCTGCCCTCCGATTCCTCGATTTCGGCCCCGGCCTCCCTCGACTCCGCTCGGGACAGGTCGGCCGGGGGCGCCTCGCTCGGGATATCGCCCGCAATGCGTCGAGGGAGCGTCCTGCCTCGCACCGAGGGTCGGGTTCGGCACGAGGTGAGCGAGCGAAGCGACTCGGACGACGGACGTGAAGCCACGGGCTTGTCCGGGGGGCTGATCGAGACGCGGACCCTTGTCCAGACCCCGCAGCCCACAGTCCAGAAGCGTATCGGAGACTTTTGGGATGGCAAGGTGAAAGCCACTGATAGACAGGACGCTCTGAACGCCTCCGCTCCCATGGGAGAGCAATCGCCTGATGGACAATCTGCCGAGCCGATTGCCCATCAGGCCAATGAGACGCCTGCTGCGCCAACTTCCACGGCCAGTCGCGCCGAAGACGTCAACGGCAACGCACAGGGGTTCCAGGCTGCGGCCAAGACAGCAGAAGCCAACGCGCCGACCCCAGCCGCGCCTGCATTTGCCGCCGTCGCGCCGGAGCCGCTCCAGGTCCAATGGCAAGTCGCCGACGTGGCTGCCGCTGCGTCGCAGATCAGCGGTTGGGTCATCGCTCGGAAAGGCTTGGCGGTGGCGACGAACGAGCATCATCTATCCATCAAGCTGCCGGCATCGGCGGTGCCGGAATTTCTGCGACAGTTCTCCACCAACCCGCCCGCGGCTCCTGATCCCACTCAGCCGGTGTGGATCACCATCTCGCTTGAGCTCATCCAGCCACTCTAGCCGGGCCGTGTCCGGCCGGTCGCTCACCCCCTAGTGGTTCGTCCTCCATCCCTCCGGGAACTTTTCCTCCGCCGCGGTGTCTCATCTTCCAGCAAGGAGGTTCGGATGAGACAACGGCTGCTCTACCTGGTGATCCTGCTCCGGCCGATGGGCGAGGAGAGCCTGCAGCGGCTGCTAGCCGAGCTCCAAGCGCTTGAGCACGCGGAGGGATGCGATCAGGCGTCCGGATGGGATGCTCAGAGTTCGAAGGGCGAGTAACAGGAGGTGGGAGATGGAGCGGACATGGATGGTAGGGTTCGCGTTGGTTTTGGCTGGATGGGTTCCGGCGGCTCAGGCTCGATCTGCGATCGGCCCACTGCAGAATCCAGCAGGATGGGTGATTGAGGCGGCCGAGTACCATGGCGAGATCCGCGACCAGATTGCCCGGATGGAAGTCCGATACACGATCCGTATTCTCCGGGATGGCTGGACGGAAGTGCCGTTGGCCCTGCACGGGGCGATGATGACCGACATCGCTATCGAACGGCGCGTCGGGGAGGCGCACATGATGCCCCGGGACGGGGGATACGTCCTGGCGGCCGGCCGAGGTGGCATCTATAAGATCCGGGTCACCTGCTCAACCCTGCTGACCCAGGATAGCCAGGGGGAAGGGATCCAGCTGGACATTCCCCAGGCGACCTTTTCGACCCTGTCGCTATTCGTCCCGCGCAAGGATGTGGAGCTCAACCCGGAGGATCAACTGTACGTTGAGCGTACCCCCGATGCTCACCGGGGCGGGGTGACGTTGACGGCACGGGTCGGGGCGGCCGACCGGATCCGGTTGTGCTGGCGGACCAAGCCGACAGCGCCCGTCAAGGTGGAGCCTGCACTTTACGGGGAGCTTCACACGCTGGCAACGCTTGAGGAGCAGGCGGCCCGCGTCACCGCCATCGCCACGTACCAAATCAGCCAGGGTGAGACGCGGCAGCTCCGCCTCCGAATTCCTGAGGGGGTCAGCGTGGTGAGTGTGCGCGGATCGGGGATCGAGGACTGGCGCGTCAGCGATGACGGCGGTGAGCGAGTGCTGCAAGTGACGTTGGGGTTCGTCCTGAAGGAGACAACCTATCAACTCATCGTGGAGGGCGAGCAAGCGATTGAGAGCGGCACTACCTACGCGGTCCCGGTGGTGGCGCTGCTGGACGTCAAGCAGGAGCGTGGCTACCTGGCGGTGGCGCGTTCCGGCAGCATCGAACTGGCCCCCGCGACAGTGAACGGCGCGACGCGGATTGATGTCAGGGAGCTGCCCGATGTCCTGCAGAATGCTGTGGGCAGCCCAATCCTCCTTGCCTTCAAATACCACCAGCATCCGTCGCAGGTGACGCTGACAGTGACGCGACATCAGGATCATCCGGTGCTGGCGGCGATCGCCGAGCGAGGCGAGTTGGCGACCGTTATTTCACGGCAGGGGGAGCTGCTGACCCGCGCCGCCTACCTGATCCGGACCAACAAGAAGCAGTTCCTGGAGGTGCAGCTTCCGGAAGGTGGAATCCTCTGGAGCTGCCTGGTGGACGGCCAGTCCGTCAAGCCGGCGCAAGGCGAGGCGGATCGCCTGCTGGTGCCATTAGATGGAGGAGTGGGGAGCGAAGGGACCGTGACCGTGGAGCTCGTCTACTTCGAGCGGCGACCGATACTGACCGGCGTGGGGCGGTTGGCGCTTCGGGGCCCGGTGCTGGATGTGCCCACGACGGTGTCGAGTTGGCTTGTCTACGCGCCGGAGTCGGTCAAATTCCTGCGCATGACGGGAAATCTGGAGCGCGGGTTGGCGGCCAGCGATTTCCTCGAGGAGCCACTGGCGCAGGTCGCCATGGCGGCTGAATCTCAGGTGGAACTGGCCGACGGGCTGCAGAAGAGCGGTGAGGTAGACCTCCGTCTGAAGAGAGGCTTCCAGGGGACTCCGCGTTCCGTATTCAGACGAGCGAGAGAGGGATTGTCCCCAAAACTGAGGGCCGTGATCGCGGGGTCCAAGTCCGAGTTTGAGGCCAAGCAAGAGCCGTCCGTTGAGGAAGCGCATGGAGACCTGTCGTCGACCAACTCTCCCGGTGACCGCGATGGAAAAGAAGGACTCGGAAGGGGCACGTTCGATAATTCCATGGGGCTGGGGCGGATCGCGGCGCTGCAAGACCGCGGCATTTTTCCGCTGAAGATCCGCCTGCCGAAAACCGGGATCGTCTACCAGTTCAACCGGTTGATGACAAGCGGCGAGGCGCTGACCGTGGAAGGGACGTTCGTGCATCTGCCGGTGCCGTGGTTCTCGGCGATGCTCGGCATGGCGCTGTTGCCTCTCGCGGTCCTTGCGGTGCGCCGCATCCGCCGCGCGTGACGACCGGGGACGTTTCCGTGGGTGGGGATGAAGAGGCCATAGAAACGTCCCCGGTTTCTTGCTATAGTGGAGCGAGCGGGAGGTGGTTGTCATGCTGGCAGAACTTGAAATCGTCCCGATCGGAACGAAGAGCGCCAGCCTCAGCGCCCTGTTAGCGGCGGTGGCCGCGCTGATCGATCGCAGCGGCCTGGACTACCGCGTGGGGCCCATGGGCACCGTCGTGGAAGGAGCGTGGGATCAGGTGATGCTTCTGGCCAAACAGTGCCACCAGGCCGTGCTCCAAAGGACCGATCGCGTGATGACGACCATCCGCATCGATGACCGGAAAGACCAACCCGGGATGGGACGGATCGTCCAGAAGGTGCAGTCGCTCGAAGCGAAAGTCGGCAAATCGCTCAAGCAGTAATCGTTCCTCGCGTTCGCTCCTCGATCCTTCGACTCGCCTTCGTGAGCGGTATTGCCCTCACCGGCCTGCTGAGCTGCGGGTCGGCGCTTCCGCAAGACGCTACGGTCCGCCGCGTCATCGACGGGGATACCGTGGCACTCACCGATGGGCAGCTCCTTCGATACATCGGCATCGATGCGCCAGAGCTTCGGCGGCGAGACGGCGATCGATGGGTCGAGGTGCGCGAGCCTCTCGGTCAAGAGGCGACGGCGCTCAACCGTCAACTCGTCGAGGGCAAGCGGGTCCGGCTTGAGTACGACGTGCAAACCCACGATCGCTTCGGGCGGATCCTTGCGTACGTCTATATCGGGGACGTGATGGTCAATGGGGAGCTGCTTCGGGCAGGACTGGCGCGCCTCCTGACCATCCCGCCCAATGTGAAATATGTCGAGCGATTTCGCGCCCTCCTCGAGGAAGCGCGTCGGGCACACCGCGGGCTGTGGGCGCCGGATTCAGCGCGGCATGGTCCGCGAGATCTTCTTGGCGCGGGGGATGAGACACGCGGGACGCAGCGGGCTGCGCGGCGCGAGCTCCGCGTGTGGTCAGGGCTGGTCGGGCTGACTGGTTCCGGTTTGGGTGGGAGCGGCCAGATCGGCCCGTGCGGTCTTGGAGGCGAGCAGAGCGGAGCATGAGGCGAGAAACTGGCGGTACTTCTGTAATTGACGCAGGTTGCTGAGGTCGGGATCTTTCTGCAGGTAGTCGAGATCCGTGTAGCCGGACTCGACGGACCGCCGCAGCGCCTCGAGCGATTCATCCACGCGCTTCAGCAGGGCGTAACTGCACGCCAAGTTATACCACACCAACGGATCGTCGTTCCGAAGCTGCGTCAGCCGCACGTCAATCGCCAGCCCCTGTTCGTGCAGGCCGCGCTTGGTGTAGGCATTCCCCAAGGGGATGAGGGCGTCGACGAAGTCCGGGTAAGCGGTGAGGAGCTTTTCGTAGAAGGTGATTTCAAAATCGAGTAGTTCGTCGGCTTTTGAGCGGCGTGGCATACGGTGCGAATAATGGGCGAACCGGATAATGAACGTTCACGCGATTGCCCTTATTGTGCCAGACCTCCTCGTATTGTCAAGTGGTAATGCCTCAGTGGTAATGCCTCAATGTGCCGGGTGACGCGGAGCCGGGTCCCCTTCGGCCGTCCGCAGAACCAGCGCGAGAGTCGCTGGGCGAGGAGGGACGCGGGTGGCGCAGCGGCAGGCCCCGGCACATTGAGGCACCACCTGTCAAGTAGTTCCGTAGGCCTTCATGACGGCGTTGTCGCGATGACCTGCGCGCATCACGATGAGTCGTGGCGAGTGCATTATAATGAACACACCCAACCCGTCCATGTCGCCACATGAATTCCTGGACCACCTGATCCCCATCCTGACGCGCGTGGATGCCGCGGCGCAATCGCAGGGACTGCCGTGCTATCTCGTCGGTGGGCTGCTGCGCGACCAACTCCTCGGGCGTCCGCTGCGCTACCTCAACGTCGATCTCGCGGTCCCTCGCGACGCCCTGGAGTGGTGCCGGCGCCTGGCCGCTGAGCTGCACGGGACGTTTGTGCCGCTCGATCAATCCACCGGGTGCGCGAGGGTGGTGATCGCCGGCGGCGCGCGCGTTGAGCTCGACGTCAGTGACTTCCGGGGACCTTCGCTGGAGGCCGATCTCGGCCATCGGGATTTCACCATCAACGCCGTCGCGATCACCCTGAAGGATTGGTTGCGTCAACCGCAGCAGCCGGCACCGCTCATCGATCCGCTTCAGGGGACGGATGCGCTCAGGCGCCGCGTCCTGGTCGCGTGTTTTCCAGGCGCGTTCGAGGAGGATCCGGTGCGCATTCTCAGGGCGTTTCGGTTCGTCTCGCAGCTCGGATTCACCGTCGATCCCGGCGCGACGCCGCTCATGGCCCGCGCGAGCGGGCTGCTGGCTCGCGTGTCGGGAGAGCGCATTCGAGACGAGCTCTTCGCGATCGTTGAGACCGACCAGGCGGCGTCGGCGTTGCGGTCGCTCAATGAGCTCGGTGCGTTGGATGTGCTGTTCCCTGAGCTCGTCCCTGGCCGGGGGCTGGATCAGGGAAACTTCCATCACCTCGACGTTCTGGGCCATCAACTGGAGGCGGTGGCCCAGGCGGATCGGTTCCTCACCGATTGGAGGGAATTTTCCGACGCCCTGCGCGCGCCGCTCGCCGCCTATTGCGCGGAGCAGCTCGTCGAGCGCCGTTCACGCAAGGGGCTGATCAAGCTCTCGGGGTTGCTCCACGACGTGGGTAAGCCCGCGCGCCGCACGGTGGAGCCCGACGGAGAGATCTGGTTCCTGGGGCATGAGCAGATAGGGGCCGAGCTGGCGACGGGGATTGTCGAGCGGCTCCGGTTATCCAACCGGGAAGCCCGCACGGTGTGCCAGCTCATCCTGCACCATCTCCGTCCAGGGTTCTTGAGCCGAGAGCCGCAGCTCACCCGTCGGGCGATCTACCGGTTCTTCAAAGACTTGGGCGACGACGGCCCCGGATGCCTCTTGACGTGGTGGGCTGACCGGATGGCGACTCGCGGTCCAAAATCCCGCTTGGATCAAGTGGATCAGCAGCGGGCGCGTCTTGAGGAATTGCTGCACGCGTACTTTTTCCAGGCGGAGGAGGTGGTGAAACCTCCGCGACTCATGGATGGGACCCGGTTGATGGAGACGTTTCGCCTGCAACCAGGACCGCTGATCGGTGACTTGTTGGCCGCGATTGAGGAGGCCCAAGCGGAAGGGCGCATCCGTACGGCCGAGGAGGCGCTCAGGTTGGCCCGGGCGCATCTCGAGCAGGAGGCATGAACACGCTCAGGCGAAGAGGGGAGCGTGTCTGTCCGTGCGGAATGCGGAATGTGGAATGCGGAATAGTGGTTGTTCATTCCCCATTCCCCATTCCCCATGCTCCATTCACACGGGTCACCCCCCTTCGCCGGAAGCCCTGCCCTTGGGCTCGCCTCTGCGAAGCCGGAGCTTCCCTACGGCGCAGCAGGGCGGGGAGGAAGGCGAAGAGCGGGTGGTTTCGGAGAGGTTCCGCCCCATGGGCGTACTGGAAGGGACCACGGGCTTGCCCGTGGGGTTCCACTGCGGCGCTGGTGTGGGGCATCACGATCTCAGTGTTTGTCGCTGGGATTCCAGCCGGCGATGCGGCGGCAGCAGTCACGGCAGGCGTGGCGAAAGAGACGTTCGTGTTGCCAGCGCATGTGCCGCTGGCCGGCTACAGCCGTCGACGAGGGAAACCATCGCGCGGCCTCCACGATCCGGTTGGCGTTCGGGCGCTGGTCATCCGCGATTCGCATGCGACGGCGGCGCTGGTCAGCTGCGATCTCCTGATGGTGGATGAGCATCTCTGGAGCGTGGTTCGCCGTCGGCTCCTGGCTGAGGGGCTGCCGCAAGACGTCGTGCTCCTGCTGGCGGGGACGCACACGCACTCCGGGCCGGGCGCATACGGAATGAGGTTTCTCGAAAAAATTTCGATGGGCCATTTTGACCCGCGCGTTTTCGAGGCGATCGTCGAGGCGATCATCCGCGCGATCTTGGACGCGCAAGCCGCGATGCAGCCGGTTCGCCTGGCGTCTCAGGCCGCGATGACGAGCGGGCTGGTGGTGAATCGCATCGAGCCGGAGGGGTTGATCGATCCCGAGCTATCGATCATGACGGTCTATCCGGAACGCACGAATGAGCCCCTGGCGGTTCTCGTCAACTTCGCCGCCCACCCCACAACCATGGGCGCCTGGAACCGTGAGCTCTCAGCGGATTATCCCGGCGTGGTCATGCGCGAGGTGGAGCGCCAAGTAGCCGGTACCACGTGCCTGTTCTTTGCCGGCGCAGTGGGTGACCAGGCCCCAGTGAAATCAGGAAGCGGATTTGAGCGCGCCGAGGCGATTGGGCATCCGCTCGTGGAATCGGTCATGGCGCTCATCAGCGCGGCGCGTCCTGAAGCGCCGCATGGCGTGCAGGCGCTGCAGGAGCGGTTGGTCTTGCCGCCAGCCCAGGTGCGCGTGAAGCGCTTCGTGTTCCCGCGGTGGCTGGGGCAATGGCTCGTCGATGATGACGCCACGCTCACGGTGGTCGCCGTTGGCCGCTCGGTGTTTCTCGGGGTCCCGTGCGATCTGGCCGCCTCCCTCGGCGAGACGCTCAAGCAGGCCGCCCGCGCCAAGGGGTTTGAGCCCATGATCATCGGGTTTGCCAACGACTACATCGGGTACTGCGTCTCGGAGGCGCTGTACAAGGCCAAGCAGTACGAAAGTTCCATGGCCTTCAACGGCCCGCACGCGGGCGAGCAGGTTGTCGAGCATCTGGTCGAGATGCTCGATCGGCTCAGCGCGCCGTGAACCCCCGGCCGGCGAACGGATGATGCGCGCAGGGCACGATCACGCTTCGCTCCGAGGGCTAGCGATCGGGCTCATCTGGATGAGCACCTGCGCGATCGGGCCTGCGGAGGCGGCGCGCCTGGAGTCTCGAGACGGCCTCCCGATCGTCCATCTCTCAGGGCGCCCGTATGAGATCGGCTATCAGCACGGGCAGCTCTTGGGCGCCGAAGTCCGGGCTGCCGTGGGCCGGGTCCTTCAGTACTTCCGCAGCTATCTGAGGGTTCCGCTCATCGATGCGTGGGCGGCGAACTGGTGGCTGGATACCGCCTGGCGACAAGCCACGCCGTTTCTCCCGCCTGATGACGTGGACGAGCTGCGGGGGCTTGCTGATGGATCCGGCGTGCCGCTCCAAGAGTTGTTTCGGCTGCACGCGATTCCAGATCGCACGTATGCGTGCTCCAACTTTGCGGCCTGGGGCCGAGCGACGGCGGGGGGGCGGCTGGTTCATGTCCGCAACCTCGATTGGAACACGGACGCCGGCATCCAACAATTCGCGGCGATTTTCATCGTGCATCCGACCGGCAAGCGAGCCGTGGTCAATGTGGGGTGGGCCGGATTTATCGGGGTCCTCACCGGAGTGAATGATGCGCAGATTTCGATTGGGCAGGTCGGGGCGGAGACGCTCGATGCGAGTGTTCGAGGCGAACCGATGGCGCTGATGATGCGGCGTGTGTTGGAGGAGGCCGGGAATCTTGATGAAGCCGCGCAGGTGGTGCGCCAGGCGCATCGAACGGTGGGTGTGAACTATGTGGTGGCCGATGCGAAAGCCCGTCGGGCGATTGTCCTGGAAACCACCCACCGGGATCTGAAGGTGTTTGAAGCGAACGATCCTGCGGAGCACCGCGTCAGCTATGCGCGGCCGTTGGTGGATGCGGTCTTCCGCGCGGATACCGCGGTGGATCCGATCATTCGCGACCGGCAGATTGCTTCAGGCGGGGATCCTCGTCGGCCTGGTTTGGAATCCCCCGAAGGCTCGGCGTATGAGGTCCGCTACCTGGGCCAAGCTGCAGGCCTGTCGGCGCACTTCGGGACGCTGGACGGGCTCACGGCCCAAGACATCGCGCGCGCCGTGGCCCCGCCGTCGAATATTCAAAGCGTGGTGATGTCCTGGCCGGACCTCTGGGTGGCGAACGCATCCGGCAAGGTTCCCGCCGCGCAGACGACCTACCGCCACTTCGATCTTCCCACGCTGCTTGCGCCTGATCGCTGAGGCGGCCCGCCCCTGGTGGGTTCCTACTCCCCGATAATCTTTACGACCACCCGCTTCTTCCGCCGCCCGTCGAACTCCGCGTAGAACACCTGCTCCCACGGTCCGAGATCGAGCTTCCCGTTGGTGACCGGCAACGTCGCCTGGTGGCCGATGAGCGTGCGCTTCAGGTGGGCGTCGCCGTTATCCTCACCCGTCAGGTGGTGTTTGTAGTCTCGGCCGGAGGGGACCAGGCGCTCCAACAGCTCCCAAAAATCCTGCCACAGCCCCTCCTCGTCGTCGTTGACCCAGATGCCGGCGGTGATGTGCATCGCGGAGACCAGACAGAACCCTTCCTGCACGCCGCTTCGCTTGACCAGCGATTCCAGGGTGGGGGTGATGTTGATGAGATCTCGACGCTGCTTGGTGGTGAACCAGAGGTGCTCGGTCAGTGATTTCATCGAGGCAGGCGCGTGCGGATGGCCGGAGTTACGCCCGGGAGGCGTGTTGCGGGAGGAGCTGTATCAGCTCAGCCGGCAATCCGAAATTGACGTCTTCGCGTGTCAGCTCCCAGGCTTCGACCCGGGTGGCTCCCAACCGTTTGAGCGTCTCGACCACCTCTTGGACGAGATGCTCGGGAGCCGAGGCGCCGGAGGTGACCCCGACGCATCGAACATCCTCAAACCACTCCGGGCGGATCTCCCGGGCGTCATTGATCAGGTAGGCTCGCCGTCCCGCATCTTCCGCCACCTCGGTCAGCCGGATGGAGTTTGAGCTATTCTTGGCGCCGATGACGAGCAGCACCTGGGCCTCTTGGGCCACGGCCTTCACGGCGTTCTGCCGGTTTTGCGTCGCGTAACAGATATCGTCTTTGGCTGGAACGATGAGCTTGGGAAAGCGGGTTTTCAGCGCGTCGATGATCGCGCGGGTATCGTCCACGCTCAAGGTCGTCTGCGTAATGACCGCGACCTTCTCGGGGTTGTCGACGACAGCGGTCCACGCCTCCTCGACGGTCTGCACGAGTTTGATCGCCTCCGGCGCCTCCCCCATCGTGCCTTCGACTTCCTCGTGGCCCTCGTGGCCGATCAAGAGCAGGGTGTAGCCGTCCCGCGCGAAACGCTTCGCTTCAACGTGCACCTTGGTGACGAGCGGGCAGGTCGCGTCCACCACCCGCAACCGCCGGGCCTTGGCCGCCTCATGGACGGCCGGTGCAGCTTGCCGGCGTCGGTCAGTTCGCGGCCGATGAGCTCAAGCGCGGCCTATTCGCGACGGAACGCCTGATCCTTCCGACTGACCTTCAGCGCCCTTTCGAGACCAAG
>JACPXS010000142.1 GCA_016196415.1 Candidatus Omnitrophota bacterium | reverse complement strand
CTGCCGCTGCGCCACCCCACGTCCGTCCTCGCCCAGCGACTCTCGCGCTGGTTCTGCGGGCGGACATGGGGACCCCGGCTCCGCGTCACCCGCTGCTACGCAGCAGCTTTTCGACAGAGCAGCGGCGATCAACAAGACCTTGGCTGCTCTGGGTGCAGGGTCGAGGGTTAAGGGTGCAGGGGATCGAGCGACGGAGTGATGCCTTCACCCTCCAGCCTTCACCCTTCACCGAGAGCGCCCCGCAGTCATGTTGAGAGGCGCTCTTAATCGGGTAATGGTCAGGTAGGCGGGTGACGCGAAGCGGGGGGGGTTAGCGAGCCTGAAAGGCGAAGGGGCAGATCGATTGGAACGCGCACCAGCGGCAGGTAAACTCTTGCGGCTGGGCATGAAAGTCCTGCGCGCGAATGCCCTGCGCGGCATTTCGGAGCACGGTTCTTGCCCGGTCGAGGTCCTCGTTGGTGAACCGGGCGTGCCCGGTGACGCCCGTCTCAAGGAATCGCAGTTCAACGCGCGGCAGCTCTCCGTGCAGCGTCTGCCAAGCCAGCGCATAGATGAGCATCTGAAGCGATTCCCGGGCTCGCCGATCCGCAGCGCCTTGATCGTCCACCTCGGAGGATTTGTAGTCAATGATGACCACCTCCTGTTCGCGGCGATCGACGCGATCCCAGCGGCCCACGATGAGCAGGTCGTCAAGCGGAAACTTGAATCGTCCCTCGATCAGGGTGGGATGCTCCGGGGCCTCTTGCTGGCGCGCGAAGAAGCGCTTGAGCGCCTCGCGGCCTTGGGTGAGGCGCAGCGTTTCATGCTCCCGCGTCAGGAACCCTTCCGAGCTCCACTGCCGCTCAAACGTTGTGAGGAGCTCAGCCTCGCTCATCGGAACGCCCCGCAGCTGGCGGGTGAAGAACAGTTCAACGGCCTTATGCAAGGCCGCACCGTAAGCCACCAGGTGGTGACGCATGACGGGGATGTTCAGGAGATGGCTATAGCGGTATTTCAACGGGCACGTCCGGTAGTCATCGACGCCATGCGGATCAAGGCGGAGCGTCTGCCGGCTTGCTCTTGGGCTCGCCGAAACCGGAATCGGCGGTTTGGTCTCCGAGCGTTCGATGAGCTCGCGGGCGCTCACGCGCCGAGCAGGAGGGCTTGGGGTGGCCAGATCCATCGCCTCGAGCACAAATTGGCTCACTTTCCGGACCGTCTTTCCTCCGTAGTCATAGGCGCACGTCAAGTAGAGCTGCTCCTTCGCTCTCGTCATCCCTACGTAGAAGAGACGGCGTTCCTCTTGCAGATGGTAGTTGCCTGACGGAAGGAGGTCTTGGATCAGCGATTCAGGCAGCTCAATGGGATCGCGTCGTTGGGGGGTGGGAAACCGGCCCTGCACAAGCCCGACAAGAAACACCACCGGAAACTCCAGCCCCTTGGCTTTGTGGATGGTGAAGACGTTGACCCGATCGGCCCAGGCGTCATCCTCATCCAGCGGCTCATTGCCCATCGCCTGAAACAGCTCAAGGTGCTGCATCAGCTCGGGCAGCCGCTCACCGGCTAGCCCCTCCACGCGCCTCAACTGCTGGAAAAACTGCGCGATCGTTTGTAGCCGCAGGGCGTCTTCAAGCCGTTCTGCGCGGCTCAAGGCTGCGAGGAGCCCCTGATCGGTGAGCCATCGGTAGAGCACCTGGCCGCTGGAGTGCGTGCGGGAAAGCTCCAGCAGTCGCGTCCGATCAGTCACGAGTTGCCCCAACTGGCGCTTCCCTTCCTCTGAGAGCGATGCGTCAAGCGCGGGATCTTCCGCAAGCCGTTCGATGACCGCGCGCAGGCTTTGATTGGTTTTCCTCGCCTGCGCGAGCGCCTTGGCCAAATCGTCCATGGGGCAGCGATACAAGGGTGAGCTTGCGACATGGTACCAGCTCACGCTATCGTCCGGGTCTGCCAGCGCCTTGAGACAGGAGAGAAGCATCTTGCTCTCCTCGCGTGCGAAGAGGGCGCTCGAGCCGCTGAACTGCCACGGGATGCCCGCCACGTTCAGTGCTCGCAGGAAAAGATCCGCTTCACGGTTGGAACGCACCAGAATGGCGAAATCGCCGGGATGGCGCGAGCCGGACTCGACGGCTTCTCGGATGGTGCGCGCGACCCAATCCGCTTCGCTGGAGACGTCATCAAACACGTGGAAGCGGGGCTCCGCTGGGGGGTGGGTTGCGCGGGCGATCAGTTTTTTGTTGATCCCCTGTCGGGCTTCGAGGCGATCCGGGTCATTGAAACGAATCAGGCGGTAGGCGCAATCCAGGAGGGGCTGGCTGGAGCGGAAGTTCTCGGTCAACACGACGGTGCGGACGCCCGTGTAGTGGTCCAGAAATTTCAAGACGTTGCTGATTGCGGCCCCGCGCCACTTATAGATGGAGTTATGCACCACGACGCCGTCGGCGATGAAATTGTGCGTCCGGTCAACTTCCAGATCAAACACCTCGCATGTCTTCACCGTTTCATCAACCGCCACCACTTCATCGTATAACACCTGAGCACGCTCAGCATCCAGCACTGGGAGGTACTGCCCACACAGCACGTTTTTGGCTGGCATCAGGAGTGCCGGGGTGTGTTCTGTATGGAAGCGGCCGACGGAGCAGGTCGTTTCGAGGATGCCATCAACAGCCTGCGCGAGCCGCTCCGCCATCGCGCCAGCCTCCTTGAGGTCGGCGAAGGCCAGTGAGACCGTCACACCATGTGGACCGGCATGGACCGGGACACCCGTGGCTTTCAGCTTCGCAGCCGCTTCAGGGTTTGAAGTTTGAATTCGTACCGTGTGGAGGATGCTTGGCTGTTTGAGGATGGTTCCCACGCTGTGCGTTGCTCTGTAGCGCCTGGCACACATGGAGAGGTTGATTTTCACTCGATGGCTGCTCCCACGGTGGACTCCATCCAAGCAGACATGGTGGGCGTGGAGGTCGACATGCAGGTCACGGGCAAGGCGCTCAACGCGGTGATTGGTGTCGAGCAGAGTGTGGAGGCGAGTGAGCAGCTCACCTTGGATTGCCACGCCCTCACGGATTTTAAACACCGTGGTTGGAATCCCGTATCTGAGTGACCAGAAGGTTTCGTGGAATCTTGCTTCACTGTCTGAGGCGAATCTCTGAATGCCGATGATGCGGTCCGCGGAGCGCTCAAGCCGTAACCGCGTCGCGAGGTCATTCGTGACGCCCAACCGCCATCCCACGTCCTGTCGATGCATGAGGTAGACATAATGGAGGTCCCGGCGGCTTGCGACGGAGGGGATGAACGCAAACATCTTATGGTTGTCGGTCACGCTGATCGTCCGTCCCTCCCGGGTCCTGAAGGTCAACAGGCGCACAGATTTTGTAGAGCGAAAGACCCGTGTGACCTTCTGAATGCCGACGTGACCCTTCCCCACCGCGGTGAACACCTCCTGCCCTCTGGCGATCTCTTCGATTGGTCGAGATCCTTGGGGAGTAGAAATCAATGTGCCGCGTGGGAGACATTGATCGTCATCGGCGACAACGGTCACGTTGGCCGTCGGGTGCGCGAGCAGCTGGAGTAAGCGGAACTGGGCGTAGTTGGTGTCCTGGAATTCATCGATGAGGAGATAACGGAACCGCGATCGGACGGCGGCGAGAACATCCGGCTGGCCTTCCAGCAACTCGATGGCGAGCAGGACTTGATCGCCGAAATCGACCGCATCGGCCTGCCGCAACAGCTGCCGATACGCGGCGTACCCGCGCGCCAGCTCCATGGTCCGACGCGCCTCGGCGATGCGCGAAGGGTCATGCGGCGCTGCTTCCGCTTGACGCTGCACGTCCTGGGCATGGACCAGGAACTGCTCCGGACTGACGGCCTCATCTTTGGCGCGCGCAAAGACCCGGGCGAGTAGCTCCAGAAACCGAGTCGGATCGGTGAGCGGCCGGAGGGTGTCAAGCGGCAACTCGAAGACGTGCTGGCGGAGGAACACCAGCTGTTCGGCGTGAGAGAGCACGCGAAAATTAGGGGTCAGGCCGACGTTGAGCGCGTGGTCCCGAAGGAGCTCGTCGCCAAACGCGTGGAAGGTTCGGATGGAAACGTCCACGTAGCCGTACGGCACCAAGAGATCAACCCGCTCCTCCATCTCGGCGGCCGCTTTGTCCGTGAACGTCAACGCCAGCACCTCATGGGGCTGAGCCCGGTTGGTGGTGATGAGCCACGCCATGCGGCGGGTGATCACCGTTGTTTTCCCCGTCCCCGCGCCCGCAATGATGAGGAGCGGCCCCCCCTCATGCAGGACGGCCTCTCGCTGGGTTGGGGTGAGATCATCCAACAGAGGATCGTGTGAGGCGAGTGAGGGCCCACGGCCAGCCTGTCCCGAGCGGAGTCGAGGGAGGCTGTGGGCCGCGTCGAGGGATTGACTGGGGTCCCGCTCGCGCTGTCGCTGAGGGTTATTCCTGAGCGGTCGCGGCGAAGTCAAACGGGAACTCCAGTGCAGTGTTGGGCGAGTCGGTGGCGTCAAAGGCGGTCTTGATGTTGGTGATCAGCAAGCGGAGTTTCTTGGCCTGGGGCGTGGGGTTCCAAAACGCGATCAGTCCGTCATAGACCACGCCTGGGAACAAATACCCTGGCTGCAGGGATGACTGTTGGAGCTGGGCGAATTGGCCCTGAGGTTTTTTCGCAATCATTCTCCCCAACGGGATGCTGACGCCGAAATATCCCGGGCTGGCGCTTTCAAGCAACTCGCGGGTGGAGGATGTCATGGGCTTGCGATATTCCGAAAAGGCCGTCACGTAATCAACCCCGACCGTCCCGTATTGGTTGCCCCGATCATCGACGAGGGTGAACTCTGCCGGGTTCAGCCGGATCTTCTGCGGGCTACGGTTGGTGATCTTCACATAGAAGACCAGGTATTCCGGATAGTAGGGGCTTGGGCCCGCGTAGCCGCCAAACAGGTTTCGGTTGCTGAAGAGGTTCCTGAGGTACTCCCGCGACGCGTAATTGACGGCGACCTCGACCCCTTCCCGAGCTTGTGTTTGCATGACCGGTTCGAGGGTCCAGAGGACCGGTCTGGCGATCATCGGCTCCTCATCCAACGGCCCGCGGGCCTGGCGCTCCAGCAAGAGCGAGCTCTTTTTCGATGCACAACCGATCACACAGCATAGGCCGATCAAGCCGATCGCGAGATACCGCATGGTTCCTCCTGAGCTGGTTAGACGCGCTCGAACGGGTCGAAGAGCTTCTGATATTCTTCTAAACAGTACCGATCAGTCATGCCGGCGATGTAATCGCACACCACCCGGGACGGGTCCTCCCCGCGATCGATCCGGGCGCGCGTGGCGCGCGGGAGTTGTCCCGGCTTGTTCATGTAGAGGTAGAAGAGCTCGCCGATGAATCGTTTGGCCTTATCGGCCATGCGGACCACGCGATCATGGTGGTAGAACTGGTTCCAGAGCACCCGCTTCAGCGGTGTGCGGAGTCGGCTCACCGGTTCGCTGAAGGCGACGAGCCGTTCGGGGCACGCGCGCACAGCCTCCACGGAATCGATGTGAGACCGCTTGAGCCGCTCAATGGTCGTGTGAATCAAATCGGTCACCTGGCGATTGATGAGATGCCGGATGATCTGGTATTTCCGGATCTCAGGATCCAGCCGCGCGCCGGGCGATTCAACCGCTTCGCGAGCGTCCTGCCAGAGTTGCAGATCGGTGAGGTCGTCTTCCTTGAGGATGCCGGATCTTAGGCCGTCATCGAGATCGTGGTTGTCATAGGCGATCTCATCGGCGATATCGGCGATCTGGCTTTCCACCAGCGGAGCGCGGCTGGGGTCAAGGGCGACCTGCATGCCGGGATGATCATACGGTGTGCGGTGCTTGTTGATGCTCTCCCGTACTTCCCAGGTGAGGTTGAGCCCCGGGAAGTCCGGATACCGGGCCTCCAGCAGATCCACGATCCGGAGCCCCTGGATGTTGTGATCGAACCCGCCGTGCCCCGCCATCAGCTCTCGGAGCGCGTCTTCCCCCGCATGGCCAAAGGGGGGATGGCCGATATCGTGGGCCAGTGCGACCACGTCAACCAGATCTTCATTCACGCGAAGCGCCCGCGCAATCGAGACGGCGATCTGCGCAACCTCCAGGGTGTGGGTTAACCGGGTGCGGTAGTGATCGCCTTCATGGTTGACGAAGACCTGGGTTTTATACTCGAGCCGCCTAAACGCGGTGGTATGGATGATCCGGTCTCGATCGCGCCGATAGACGGTCCGGTACGGATCTTCCGGCTCAGGATGCTGCCGGCCTTTGCTGAATCGGCTCTTCATCCCATAGGGGGCCAGCCAGTGCTCCTCGCGGGCTTCCAGCTCTTCCCGGGAGATCAGCGTGGCGGCCGATTCGCTTGAGAGTGACGTCATGACTCGGGAGAGGTCAGGAGCGTGTAGAGCGCGTCCAGCGATTGCGAGATGACCTTGGTGGAAGCGAGGGCGGTCATGAAATTTGTGTCCCCGATCCAGCGCGGGACGATGTGCAGATGCAAATGTCCGACGATGCCCGCCCCGGCGCTCCGTCCGAGGTTGAACCCGATGTTCAGCCCATGGGGATGCAACAGGGTCTGTAACCGCTTCGTGAGCCGTTGGCTCATGATGAAGATGTCGTGCCACTCCTTGGCGCTCAACGCCGCCAAGGTGCCCACATGCCGGTAGGGCGCGATCATCAGATGGCCGTTGTTGTACGGATAGCGGTTGAGCAGGGCGAAGACCAACGCGCCTCGAGCGATGACATGATGCCGACGATTCGCCCTGGATCGTTTGGCGATGCAGAAGATACAGCCGCGAGCCGGGCGTTTCGTGAACAGGGTGCTGCGCCAGGGCGCCCAGAGCCGATCAAACTCAGCCATGGATCCCTCCCGACGCGGGCGCGGTCAGAGGATGGCGCGTGACACAGCCAGCCGCGCTAGTGTCCCGAGTCAGCAATCTGCTGCCACCCGCATCCGAGGGGCGGGTCCTGCGACCGAGCCGGGGGACCCGCGAAGCGGGTCGGCGAAGGGAGTGCCGCACGCCGCAGGCGGAGGGCGCGCCGCTGCGCCCCACGGCAGTGCTCGCCCGCCTGGCCGCCGTTGTCGGCTTCGGCCCTGCAGGCCTCGACCGGCAGGCTGCGCGCTGGCGTGGGGCCCCCACCGGCGCCACCCGCCTCATGGATGGCCACAGCGTTCAACGAACTGCTG